>JAHEYR010000251.1 GCA_023251485.1 Bacteroidales bacterium | reverse complement strand
TGCGATTTATAACGTAGTCCCATCAATTTCCCTATTGGGTCCATAATTTTGTTCGGCATACACTTTAATTAAAATTTGTGGTGAAATTAGATTTATCTCATTACTCTAAACAACAGCTTTTCCATAAAAATGTTTACAGAAAAGAGGACAAATTGACACCTTAACTCAATCTTTTTCAGCCATTTTTACAGCTTAAACAACCATTAAGTCTATTGGCAAAGATATTGATGCATTGTTCGTAGATTAAAACTTATATCATGAACCTAAATCAATATACCATTAAATCGCAGGAAGCTATTCAGAAAGCATTTCAGATTGCCTCCGAAAATCAACAACAAGCCATTGAGAATGCACATATCCTCAAAGGAATTCTAGTTGTAGACGAAAATGTAACCCCATATTTATTAAGAAAACTAAATGTTAATCCAGCTACATTCGAACAGGTTGTAGATCGTTTAATAGAGCAAATGCCACGTGTGAGTGGTGGTGAACCTTACCTGGGAAATGAAGCTGCAGCTACACTCCAGAAAGCACAGAAATATTTAAAGGAGTTTGGTGATGAATTTGTTGCCATCGAGCATCTGCTATTAGCGTTCCTCTCTGGTTCGGATACCGTTGCCCGTATGTTAAAAGATGCCGGTATCACTGAGAAAGAGTTGAAGGCTGCTATTCTGGAACTTAGAAAGGGAGCAACTGTAAATAGTCAGAGTGCCGAAGAAAGTTATAACTCACTCAATCGTTTTGCACTTAACCTGAATGCACTGGCCAGATCTGGCAAACTAGATCCGGTGATCGGTCGTGATGAAGAAATTCGTAGGGTGCTTCAAATTCTATCGCGTAGAACGAAGAACAACCCTATCCTCATAGGAGAACCTGGCGTTGGTAAAACAGCTATTGCAGAAGGTCTGGCTCATCGTATTATTAATGGTGATGTGCCTGAAAACTTAAAGTCTAAACAGATCTTTTCTCTCGATATGGGGGCCTTGATTGCCGGCGCCAAGTACAAAGGAGAGTTTGAGGAACGATTAAAGAGTGTAATCAAAGAGGTGATTGCTTCAGATGGTGAGGTTATTTTATTTATCGACGAAATCCACACCCTTGTAGGTGCAGGAGGTGGTGAAGGAGCTATGGATGCTGCTAATATTCTAAAACCGGCCCTGGCCAGAGGCGAGTTAAAAGCCATTGGTGCCACTACCCTTAAAGAATATCAGAAATACTTTGAGAAAGATAAAGCGCTCGAACGTAGATTTCAAATTGTTATGATTGATGAGCCTTCGACCGAAGATGCTATATCAATTTTAAGGGGACTAAAAGAACGTTATGAAATGCACCACCAGGTTCGTATTCGTGACGAGGCCATTATTGCTGCCGTTCAACTTTCGCAACGGTATATAACCGACAGATTTCTTCCGGATAAGGCCATCGACCTTATTGATGAATCAGCAGCCAAACTTCGTCTGGAAATAGATTCACTTCCAGAGGATCTGGATCAGACCGAACGGAGAATTCGTCAGCTGGAAATTGAACGCGAAGCAATTAAGCGCGAAAAAGATCAGGTCAAGTTGAAAGAGATCAACGAGGAGTTGGCCAATTTAAACGAAAAACGCAATCAGGTTAAAGCCCGGTGGACGCAAGAAAAAGAGTTTATGAATGCGATTCAGAAAGGGAAAAATCAAATTGAACAGCTAAAACTCGAAGGAGATCAAGCCGAACGTGAAGGAAATTATGGCAAAGTTGCGGAGATCAGATATGGCAAGATCAAAGAAACAGAGGCACAGATCGAAAAATCAAAGGTGAAACTCCATGAGATTCAGGGTGACTCTCCCCTCATCAAAGAAGAAGTTGGAGCTGAAGAGATCGCAGAAATCGTATCAAGATGGACGGGAATTCCGGTTACCCGAATGTTGCAAAGTGAACGGGAAAAGCTTTTAACGCTGGAACAGGATTTGCATAAACGGGTAGTGGGACAAGATGAAGCTATTGAAGCTCTCGCTGACGCCATCAGGAGAAGCCGTGCAGGACTTAATGACACCCGCCGACCTATTGGCTCATTTATCTTTTTAGGCACCACAGGGGTGGGAAAAACAGAATTGGCAAAGGCATTAGCTGAATTCCTCTTTGATGATGAGAATGCGATGGTTCGTATTGACATGAGTGAATATCAGGAGCGGCATACAGTTTCTCGCCTCGTTGGTGCACCTCCGGGATATGTTGGTTATGAAGAGGGGGGCCAGCTAACTGAAAAAGTGAGAAGAAAACCTTATTCTGTTGTTCTGCTCGATGAAATTGAAAAAGCACACCCCGATGTATTTAACATTCTGCTTCAGGTATTGGATGACGGAAGACTAACCGACAACAAAGGCCGGACTGCTGATTTCAGGAACACCATCATCATCATGACTTCAAATATTGGTTCTCCTTTGATTCAAGAGAAGCTGAGTCATTTAACGGATGCAAATCATGATAAGTTACTCGATGAAACCAGGATCGCGGTTTTTGAATTATTGAAACAGACCATTCGACCTGAGTTTCTAAACAGAATTGATGAGGTGTTGATGTTTACGCCATTGTCGAAAAAAGAAATCAGAGGTATTGTAACGTTGCAGATTGAAAGAGTAAAAGAGATGTTGGCCGGTAATAATTTAAAACTTGTCATCACCGACGAAGCACTCGATCTTTTAGTCGACTTAGGATATGATCCACAATTTGGAGCACGGCCTCTAAAACGTGTTATTCAACGAAAGGTACTGAACGAGTTATCTAAAATGATTCTGGCAGGAAAGGTTTCACCCGAATCCGCCATCCATATTGGTGTAATAAATAATGAGTTTAGCTTCGAAAACAAATAGAATCATAATTAGCGCATCGTCATCTCGACCTTTTGGGAGAGAAACTGCTGAAATAATATAAGCAGATCTCTCCCAAAAAATCGAGATGGCGACAGCTATTAATGCTTTGAATAGAGAAAACGAGCAATATTTAGCTTCAAAAAAAAGAGTAATGAGGCTATTTTCTTCAAATGTGAATGATTTCTGTGATTATTCAATAAATATCTCTCCTGAAACAGACTGATAATCAAGACCAGGATTTTAAATATTCCTTTTTTTCCGTAAAACATCAAAAAAAGTTTGGCAGAACAGAATGATTTTGTATTTTTGCAATCCCAACGATGAACAACTCATCTACAGGGGCCAAACTCACGGAGAGATGGGTGAGTGGCTGAAACCAACAGTTTGCTAAACTGTCGTACTCGTAAGGGTACCGGGGGTTCGAATCCCCCTCTCTCCGCAAGGCTTCAACTCCTTGGCCCACCGGGTTAAAGAAATTTAACGGGGCATAGCGTAGTCCGGTCATCGCGCCTGCTTTGGGAGCAGGAGGTCGCAGGTTCGAATCCTGCTGCCCCGACAAAGAAAAAGGATAATCTGATTCAAAACAGATTATCCTTTTTTCTTTTATCTGAAACCGTCAAAGAGAATGAGATAAGGATGGATCAGTCGGAATAGTGGATCAGTCGGAATAGTGGATCAGTCGGAATAGTTGTGGAGAGGTCGTTTTATCTTTCAAATCTTAGCGAGAATTCCAATAGCGTAAAATCATTATCTGCAACTTATTAATGGATATAAAAAATCAACGCGATCTCATCTTTATTGAGTATCTTTGTGTTTGACTTTTAAAACCAGATCTATGGTTT
>JAHEYR010000250.1 GCA_023251485.1 Bacteroidales bacterium | reverse complement strand
TTGCAAATAGAGTTCCTAAATATCCTATTGACATGGTGTTTGATGACCGGCCTAAAGTCATACGTATGTGGCAACGCCGCGGTATCTTTGTGTTTAATTGTAACCAGACAGGCAATGAGTTTTGATGGAATGGATTGATGCTAAAAAAAGAAAACCCGAAGGGGATGTTTTCTGGGCTCTTACCGAAGGGCGCAATGAACAAGGTTTTTGTGATTGGGTAATCCGTAGAATTTGGAATTGCGAATTAGGCGATTATAGATCTTTAGATTCAGCATGTAGCTATAGACTACCAGAGACCTATGTGGGTCAGTCCTGGGACGAAACCATATGGGCATGGATGCCCTTGGAAGCAATTCCAATAAATGACAAGGATTTCCAATGAGTCAATGGGATATTAAATGCCCACACTGTGACTCTATAGCCTGCCGTAGCGCTCTTTGGGATGCTTATGCATGTCTAGAGTGCTTGATATGGTTAGAGAAGGGCTGTGGGCTTCCAAAGAGCCGTGAGTGCTATGTGGGATGTATTGATAGACCAGAGTACCCAAATACCGAAACAGACGAGTTCGAATAGTGGTAAATCCAGTAAGATATCCAGAATGGAATAATTGGGAATGGGACTTTGAAAAAATTTCTTGGAATAACGCCTTGTATCACAAACCTGAATATGGCACATTAGTCGATGTTAGATACAAAGACAAAATTCAACATGCTATATACTTCAATGATCAATTCTGTAACCACACCCTACCAGAAGTCATGTTCTGGAGATATACCCCGGAGACATATGCATTATTACGATCTAGAGAATATCCAAAAGACATTTGAAGCCCACTCTCAAGAATTCCAGGGCTCCGACTTTAATATAGCCAAAGCTTTACATGTGATGTGCGAAGAACTTTTGAGATTAAAGAACACTGCTAACGAAACACCAAATGGAGATGATTCTAATGAGTGAAGAAATTAAAGAACCCGATGTAAAGATTGATAACGTCAAACAAGAGGCGCTGTTCTTGGTAATGGTAGATCCTACACATTTAGCCATGTTATCAAAGATTATGCCTGGGCTTAGATATGTACAGGTTGAAGGCATGGCGATGACCGATAACGCTACACATCAATTATTGGTGAACCCATTGCCCCTTAAGAAAACAGATGCAGAACCCGCTACTGCTGTAGAAGAGAAGCCTCAAGAAGTAGGTGTGTGAATAAAGGGAATTTAGCTCAGATGGTAGAGCGACAGCTTGAAGAGCTGTGCGTCGTTGGTTCAATTCCAACATAGGCCGTGTGTCGTTAGCTTAGTGGTAAAGCAAAAGATTGTGGATCTTTTTAGACGGGTTCGATTCTCGTACGACACCCCACTCCCTGGTGGTGTAATGGCAGCACAATACACTTTGGTTGTATTAGTCGAGGTTCGAGCCCTTGCTAGGGAAACATAAGAACGATGGGCGAGTAACTTCAGTTAGTAGAAGTACCAGGAATCTAAATTCTGGCATGTCGGTGGTGCAAATCCATCCTCGCCCGTTTGGCCCCTTCGTCTAACGGTTAGGACATGAGGTTTTCAATCTCAGAATGACAGTTCGATTCTGTCAGGGGCTAAATTGCTGCTATGTGATTAACAAAAAGGAAGCCATGAGTCAAGCAGGAGATCTTAAAGGTAAACCAATTTATGGCTCTACAAGTAAGGTTAGATATGAGGCTTATACCGATGAAGAATTGGATAGTGAAGAATTCTTTTGGAATCAACTTAAAACTATTGCCCATATGAAAAACATGGAATATTTGTATCATTTTTTGAATGTAAAATCTAAGTACATAGAGAAAAACTCGGGCATGTAAGAGGGAATTAAATCGGCTCCGTAGCTCAGTTGGTTAGAGCGCTCGCCCGTTAAGCGAGATGTCGTAAGTTCAAGTCTTACCGGGGCCTATAACAAAGGAAGTATATGAAACATAACAACAACAAGATGTCCACAGCCGTGCTAAGTATTTTAGCAGCGTTATTTATAGTATGGGCCTTCTGCTTTAAGATGATCTCCCCGGGATATGTGGGTGTAGTCATCGATATGATGGGTGATAATGGCGTACAGTCTAAAGAGTTGCATGTGGGTATGCATTGGATCGCTCCTTGGAAGACCGTTTATCAATTTCCTATCTTTGAACAAAATGACACTTGGGAGGGAGAGCATGAAGGATTCAACTTTCAAACATCTGAAGGAATGGCCGTTTCTGCTGATATCGGGATTACTTATCATCTTAGGCCAGAGTCTATTCCCCTCATATTTCAGCGTTACCGTAGAGGTATGGACGAGATTACACACGTTTTTATACGGAATTATATTAGGGACGCTATCAACAAGTCTGCTTCTAAAACAAAAATAGAAGACCTGTATAGTGGTAAAGAATGCTTTTTCGAAGACGTAGAGGCTCATGTAAAGGCTGATTTAGCTCCTATAGGGATAGAATTGTCGAGAATCTATCTTATTGGCCGCTTTCACTTCCCTCAGAATGTTATTGCGGCTCTTAATTCCAAGATAGAAGCCATGCAACGGGCTCAACAACGTGAAAATGAGCTAAGAGAGGCTGAAGCTGAGGCTAAGAAGCAGATTGCGAAGGCTGAAGGACAAGCTAGATGCTCAATTCTACAAGCGGAAGCGGAAGCCAAGGCTAATTTAGTCTTAGCCAAGTCCGTAACATCAGAATTAATCCAGTGGCAATCAGTCCAGAAGTGGGATGGTAAGCTACCTACGGTTACAAGCGGCGCAACCCCCTTTATCCAGGTGAAATAATGTGCAATTCTAAGATTCCCTCGGCAGAAATTGAGACAAAAGTCGTTTATGCTAATAGAGATCCAACTTTCAATGATGAAAGTAAAGGGGCAACTTTATGGATTTCTTCAGAATATGAGCCAAATAGGGTTTTTCAGGGATATGGTGATAGTTGGATTTTTGTAGGTAAATTCTATAGGCAGAAGGCATGAAATCTTATATTCCCCATAGACTCTTAGTGGTTAATGCCAGCGCGTCTAATTTTATAGATGACCCTGTTATGAATGAATGTTATCGCTTAGCTTTCGATTGGGCAAATGAAATGGGTAGACAAGGTAAAAAAGTCTTTGGGTTACGTCTTGAAAAACCAGATGAAAAAAATTATAATGCTATGAGGCAACATTCAACTCTTTGGTGTCAAATTGAATGTACTGAAGAAGAAAGGGTGCGTTGGGAAGAGATGCAGAAGTTTAATGTTCAACATGCCGTTTATAATCTGATTAAGGAAGAAGAATGAGCGATAGTCTAGTTTATGTTGGAAAGATCACAGAATTAAACTCCATTAAAGGAGCTGATTTCATTGTGTCAGCTACAGTGGTTTGTGGTCCTGGTGGAAAATGGAAAGGTATTGTTAAAAAGACTGATTTTGAAGTAGGTAGTTTGTGTATTGTATTTTTACCAGATTCATTGATCCCACCAAGAGATGATATGAAATTCATGGAGTCTTCGGGATGGCGAGTAAAGATGCGTCGTTTTAAGGGTGCGCCTAGTGAAGTAGTTATTATTCCTTATCCTTTTGAAAACTTATGTCTTAACGTAGGTTGCGACATCACTTTTGATTATAAGGTTACAAAATATCATAAACCTGTGCCCGCTCATTTACAGGGTATTGCTAAAGGAAACTTCCCAGACTTTATTCCCAAGACTGATGAACCAAACTATCAGA
>JAHEYR010000004.1 GCA_023251485.1 Bacteroidales bacterium | reverse complement strand
ATAACAACCTATCACTTTGTGCCCTATCCAGAAGAACCGCTTCAAAGGCTAAAGCTCAAAACAGAAGATTCAAAACCATTTTACCTCCGGGAGCCACTGTTGAGTACACTTTGTGGATTGATAGTTATACTGATGATTGGCAAAACGGACTCAAACAAATCTTCCAAAAAAGAATGCTTTTCGATCTTTCTCGTTTTGATAACACCCTCTACGAGCGCAACGATTTAAAATGGATCAGAAACAAATATCTCATCTCGCTTAACTTTTCATGGGATCATACTTTTTATGATGCCCAAAAAGGCAAATATGGATTATACGATCATTTCAGTAATGCGCAACGTCTGTTAGGCGGCTATGACATCTACGCCATGTGGCCGACCTGGCCCCGACTGGGTCTGGACCAGCGAAACCAGTGGGATCTCTACTCCGATCTGCCCGGAGGATTAAATAAGATCAAAGATCTGGCAGCATTGGCAAAGAAAAATGGAATGCATTTCTTCATAGAGTTTAATCCATGGGATCAGAGTACACGTAAAGAAGATCCCTATAAAGGAATGGCACATCTGATTCAAGAAACAGATGCTGATGGCGTAGTATTAGATACACAGGGTTCGTCGAGTACAGCACTACAGCATGCCGCCGATAGCATAAAAAAAGGTGTCATCATGTATAGCGAAGGGATGGCCGTTGTAAAAGACATGCCAGGTATCGTCTCCGGACGAGTACACGATGCCATTTTCCTTTCACCTCCACTCAATATGAACAAGCTGATAAAGCCTGAATTTGCTATTTTTAGGGTGCTGCAACTCAGTCAGGGCCCAATCCATCGCGAAGTCGCTATTTCTCTTTTTAATGGATATGGCAACGAGATGAACACCATGGCTCCCGGTCGTCCCGATTGGATTGAAGATGAATATCGTTATTTAGGCAAAGCCACTAAAATATTAAGAGAAAATTCTTCTGCATTTTTAAGTAAAGAATGGAAACCGTTGCTTCCCTCTCTCAAGGATAGCATCTGGGTAAATAGTTTTCCAACTCCTCAGAAAACAGTATATACCATACTCAGTTTCACTCCATCGGGCCTCATCGGTCCGCTATTTGAAATAAAAAAAGATAGCGCCTCACACTTTGTAAGTCTTTGGAACCATGAGGAATTGGTACCTGTAAAAAAAGATGGGAAGTGGATGGCTCCGGTAAAAGTGATGAGCTATAATAAGGAGTGGAAAGATACACGCGAAGAGGGAAATGTAGATGTCGTAGCGCAACTTCCAAAATTGATTAAAGCCACCTTGAAATCTGACATCCTTACTATTTCTCCATCTATCGGTGATAGTATCTGTATCTGGCCGGGAAATCCAAGCTATGAGAAGATCCCATATGTGACAAAACCAGGAAAACTCTCATTAAAACTATACAATCTCTTTGGACGGTATGAAGGAAAGATAGTCGTACAGCTCTTTTCCACAAAAGAGTTATTAGATGAACAGATATTTAATCTTCAGGAAGGGTCCGCACGATTGATTTCCGAAGTCAAAAGGACAAGAAATTATACTTCCGCCCCCAAAGGAATGGTGCAGATCCCGGCAGGAGAATTTCTGTTTAATCCGACCAACGACGATAACTTCATCCCTTACCCACAGGATGCTGGAAAAGTAAATATTGAATCTTTCTATCTCGATGTCTATCCGGTAACGAACGAACAGTTCTATCATTTTCTGGAAGCAACAGATTACAGGCCATCCGACACCACCAACTTTTTAAGGCATTGGGGACCTGAAAAATACGTGGAAAGTGAAAAGAACTATCCTGTCGTTTGGATTAGCAGCAAAGACGCAGCTAAATATTGTGAATGGATCGGCAAACGTCTGCCTAGCGAAAAAGAGTGGCAATGGGCGGCACAAGGCACGACAGGTTATCAATGGCCGTGGGGTAATGATTTTGATTCTACCCGCTGCAATAATGCATCCGGCAAATCCACAGCCGTAGATGCCTTCGAAAAAGGAGCCAGCCCTTTTGGAGTAAAAGATATGGTCGGAAATGTATGGCAGCTCACCAACGACCTGTATGATAACGGCAGTCATTATTTCGTCATGATTCGTGGAGGTAGCTTTTACAAGCCAACATCAAGTTGGTGGTATATAAAAGGAGGCCCTCAACCGCTCAATCAACGACAAATGCTACTTATCGTCGGTCCGAGCCTCGATCGAAGCGCAACAGTTGGCTTCAGATGTGCAGCTGATGTTAAACATTAAGGGGCCAAAAAACATATATAATCAAACCCGGTTAAAACAATAAACCCGTTAACAAAAATATTAACGGGTTTATTTATTTTTCCAAGAATAATACCTAACAGAAATCCTTTTTATTTTGTTTCTGGCAAAAGGTCAGTAGTCCTCAACTTGGTAGGAGCAAAGATCCCAATGGCTCCATTCAATCCCACGCTCATCACAATATTGAAGAAGAAAGCAAGGAACCCAAAGAGTAGAAATGCACCACAGATTCCTGCTAATACCATGTAAGTATTAAACTCGCCATGAACATACAGCGATCTACGCAACATACCCTGTAGACCAGCCATCCCCATGAAAGCGCCCATTCCGACCCCGCCTATTAGTTGTGCCCAGAAATGGAAGTTTGCCAGTTTCTGACTATACAGTTTCGCTCCATTCGTAAGAATAGGGAAAAGAAAATAGATGGCAGAATATAATGTCATGGTAAGTCCGACTAAAACAGCCACATGGACATGTGGTCCGATAACCCACTGAGTGTTGTGCAGAATTCTGTTAAGTCCAAGGTCTGCATTCATGATACCAGCCGGAACGGCTAATGCAAAGCCAAGAAGTCCCCCGAGTAGGAACTTCAAAGGATTCGTCATCTTTAACGGACGAGCGCTCCATAAGGTATATAGCGTGATGAAGAATGCCAGCCCCTGTGTGATTAATTCGAAGGCAGTAACCATTTCACCTGATACCACTTTAAGAATGCCTGGTTGCGCCTGATCTGACAATAAATGATGCGACCAGACAGTCCATGATACAACAAGTTCTACCAATAACGCAATACGGGCAACATTTTCCATATAGAGTTTTTTGCCGGTAATTAGTGTGGCTAGCAGGTACCATGTACCGGCAACAAATATCAGGACGAGCCCATCCGCAACCAAATCAAGTCCCCACCAGAACCAATTTTTATACAATAAAGCATCAATGGCAGAGCTTTTCAGATCGAAGCCTAATAAAGCGGCAACCATATAAATAAGAATCAATACGCCGGTAAATAAAATAATAACCGAATTAAATGCGACGTCTACAGTCCCTTGTGTAATTGCAGCAATCGGAAGTGTAACCAATTGTTCTTTCTTTTTCTTTCTAAACAGATTACCAAAAGCAGTAACACCTAAAGCCGACTTCAACAATTCACCACTAGGTTGTTTTTCCCATCCTTCGGGGGTGTAGCTCACTGTTTTGAAAATATTGACTACAAAAAACATGGTGCCAAGCATCACTAATGCGATACCGGTGATGAAAAAAGTGCCGCCAATAACACTGAATTGCGTAAAGTCAGCTGGCAGAGGCCAGTACAATGTATAAAGCGGAGCGTAATGAGTAATAAATCCGGCAGTCCAGAACACAAAAGTACCAATAGCAATGAGCCACAGTGTCCAGTTACCAAGTTTGATACTCCACAAAGGTTTCTTCATCAAAAATGGGACGAGAAACAGAAAAGCACCAAAGACAATAGAATAAGTAGATCCAAAGATTCCGACCAACGGGTGAGCGGTCATGATAGCAAAGAATTGTTTTGTCGGGATAGCCGGAATAGGTTGAATTTCGTAGATGCGCATAATCATGCCTTCTATTACAGCAAAAGCGTAATAAAATAGACCGACGATCACAAAACGGAGGGTTAGTTTTTGCATTCGGGTAAGACTATCCGACTTGAAGATCCCCTCTTCTCCATGTATAAATGTTTGTATAAAGTTCATATTCGGTAAATATTAAAATTAAACTCGTTAAGCATTACTTCAATGCAGCTTGTTCGCCAAGAACTACGACTGCATCTTTTTCCGTCATATCGACACCTGCGGGGCCTGAATATTCAGTTGACCTGATGGTATAAACCCCTTCTTTATCAAACTGCCAGAGGATGTCGTTTAAATGTCCGGGGACTACCTGCATCTGAAGAACCATCGAATTATCCTTTCTAAACAATCCGAAACCATAGGTTAGGTCATTAGAAGTGACTTTGAACAATGCCTTCTCATGGCATTTAATGATCATTTTTTCGTGGGGCAGGATAAAGTGATGCTTTTCCACAGTAATGTTGAATACCTTATCGGATTTAATTTCTGCTCGGTTAAGATCGATAGAAGCCCATGGAATTGTGTGATACGTTACGATGTGAAGAGAAACACCGAGTACTATCAGAAAAGACACAAAGGAATAGAAAAGTGTGTCTTTGATAATGCCCCCCTTCCCTTCCCTCGTAATTTTGTACCCAAACCATCCCATCAATAATAAGATGGCCAGGCAATAAAAAGTGTAGGCCAATGTTTGACCATAAAGCACAACTGATGAATCAATCATAATACCTCATTTTAAGTGAAACAATGAAAAAACCTATATTTAAATTGTCGGAATATTCTTTGCAATATCTCGTTGATATTTTTCTCTGAGATCAGCGAGTGAAGTATTAGTGAGGGTTTCGATCATTTTACTGCGAGCCTCTACCCATGTATCATGCATTACACAGGGATGGTCAACAACGCAACAACTAAAGCCAAGAAAACAAGTCGTCAGGGCATCTGAACCTTCCAGTGCATTCAGTACCATTTGAAAGTTTATCTCCTTTAATTCTTTTGCGAAAACAAATCCACCATTTCGGCCAAGTGAGCTTTTAAGAAATCCATGTTTCGTCAAGTCGGTAAGTAGTCGACGAAGATAGCGGCGAGGTATCTTCAATTGATCATGAAGATATTCAGCGGAATACATCTCCTCTTCCCGGGTTGCCATAAACCCAAGAATCGTAAATGCGTATTCTGTTGTTTTATTCAGAATCATAAACTACTACCTTTTTATAGCATTTATATAATCAAAGATAATATCAAAAAATGCGTTTATCATAAAACCTGAAATTATTTTTCAGAAACGCAGCTAGATAAAGATGAGTTGGAAATATAAGATGGCGAAATAGAAAATATTTTTTTTAAGATCTTGTCATAAAAAAACATTTTTACACTATCTTTGTATTTGCCTTTCAAAATCATTTTTATGATTTTGTGATTTACACAAGGCATTTTTATTATAAACAGGCCATCACTGAATCTGTCTGAAAATTTACTTCCACCTTCATTCAACACTCCATCGATAAAGAAAGTATAACTCTCCTAAAATTTACCTATGACTTAGGGTTCAACCGTATTTCAACCCTATTTGAACCCAGTTTCAACCGTACTTGAACCCAGTCTATTGAATACGGTTGAAATACTTTTCAAATAGGGTAAAAGAATGGTAAAAGAATGTTTGAACTCTAAGTCATGGGTAAATCATATAATCCTTTTATCCTGGATATTGATGGAGAAAAGAGACTGGATAAATAAAGAATGGGAATGGTAAACTATGTTCTTAACGAGTGGTTTTTCAGCCTACAAAAAACTTGTCAAATAAAAATTTCGACTTGCTATTTATCTTACAAAAGTAAAGTATAGCAAGTCGAAATACAACAAAAGATCGTTTTTTATTTCAGCTTTAGCTTCTCGGCTATCGGCGCAGGAATAGCAGCTTTATTTAGCAGTATACTCATAGTTTTATAACGAACGTAGGCTTCGGAAGCATAAAAATAACCTTGATAAGGATTGGTGGTGCCCCATGAGTTCTTCACCTTGAAATAACGTTTTCCGTTCTGGTCGGTAGCCAGTCCGATGATATGCATCGCATGATCGTCGGTAGTCGTGTAGTTATCGAATCCTTCCTGACGCATAGCAGGCGTTATCGTCTTTTCATCTATAATCACGTTTCCGATATTTTGCTTCTCCTCTTCACTCATGGCTGACCAATCTTTCAGCGGAACAATCGCTACTCCCCTGTCGTTGCGAAATCCTTTTTCACTGACATCACTCGACCATTGTACAGAATATCCTTTTTCGACAGCAGCGGTAATGGTTTGGATCAGTTCGTCGAGGGGCAAATTATAAAGTCGTTCATGACTCCAGTTGTCGGGCGACTCAAAGATAAAAAGCTTATAAAACGGATGGTGAGTAAACGAAGTCATCGAAACATAATCTTCGGCTTGAATACCAAGTTGTTTAGCAAACGACTGTGGGGTGTACGAAACGCCTTTATAATTGAACTTTTCGGGGACCTTACCCAGATAGGCATCTAAAATTGCATCGAATCCCTTGATCCAAACCGGACTCAGTTGTCCGTTCTTATTCATCACAACGGCTTCTACATACGATTTTAGCTCCTGATCCATTTCTCCATGTACATGGTTTGGTTCGCCATATTCTATTCCATGATAGGCTTCTTCGGGCATGATACCATTATCGGTGATTCCGTTGATCAGATCCCATGATTGTGCACCACCGCTAAAATTAAGATGCCCCTGATAACGTACATAATCAATGGCACGCTGGTGATAAGTGTAGCGGACAGGATACATCTCCGACAGATCGAACTCGCCCTTTCCCTTCCTAAGTAGTTCGGTTTCGACAAATGAAGTGGTGGAGAAACTCCAACAGGTACCCGATCGGTACTGATTTTTTACAGAAGTCGTTGGAATCACTTTAGTATCTGTAAATACATACTTCTGCTGACTAAATGCAGGCGACGCAAAAATCAGTAATATTATGACAACAGGAAGATGGTTTAACTTTTTCATAACGGGTTGAGTTATTTTTTTAGGTTATCTGGATAAACGACATTACAAAGAAACAGACCCTGTGCGGGAACAGAATATCCGGCTTTCGATCTGTTTTTATTTTCAATCACTGCTCTAAAGCCATCAAGGGTAAGTTTGACCGAACCGACATCAAGCAGCGTACCGACGATGGCTCTGACCATATTCCGAAGAAAACGGTCAGCTGTGATGGTAAATACCAGCAGCGGCCCTTCTACGGTCCATGCTGCATGCGTTATGACACAGTTGTTTGTTTTAACCTGCGTATTTGACTTTGAGAAACAGGTGAAATCAATGTAGTCAAATAAGATACCTGCTGCCTCATTCATGGCCGTTATATTCAAAGGCAAATAACAGTAGTATGCTGAATCCAGAAAGAATGGATTCTTCTCTCTACAAATCTGATAACGATAGGTTCGGCTCAACGCAGAGAAACGGGCATGCATTTCGGAATCGACAAAGAATAACGCATAAACAGCAATTCCCCGTGGCAGAATATTGTTGAGTTTGTACTTAATTTGAGCTAAAGAGAGCGGAATTTCATGCTCGAAATCGAAGTGAGCAAAGAATTCTGAAGCATGAACACCAGTATCAGTCCGGCCACAACCGACCACCGAAACTTCAAAACGTAAGATCATAGCGAGTGCTTTCTGCAATTCCTCTTGTACAGTAATGCCGTTAGGTTGGATTTGCCAACCATTAAAACCATTGCCGTTGTAGGCCATCCTGATAAAAATACGCTGCTGTTCGCTCATGATAATGCAAAATTAATCAAATATATTAAAGCTGTAATTACTAAATAAAACTACTTTTCAGAACACCAAATTTAGTCTCATTATAAATTGATATTGGACACAAAAAAAAGCTCTATTGTTAATCAATTAACAAAAGAATATTCTATATTTGACTTCATAGAATGAGCCAGTTAGTCTTGACGGAGGAGAACGGGTTCGTTCTAAAAAATTACTTTTTTTAAACAAAACTACGGAGGTACAATGTCAACTACAGAGGTTTTAATCAGCGAGCTGGTCGAACTGCACGGCCGCACGCGAAATAGCCTAATGCCCATTCTACAGGGCGTTGTTCAACAGGAGAAATATCTGAGCGAAGATGCGATGATCACTGTTGCACGTGAATTAAATATTTCGGCCGCCGACGTGTTCGGCACAGCAAGTTTTTATACTTTCCTCGATACGATCCCCAGAGGAAAGAATGTGGTAAGGGTTTGTAAGACCATCAGCTGCCACATGAAGAATAAGGAGGCGATTATTCGCGCCCTTGAAGATACACTAAAGATAAAGGTTGGAGAAACCACACACGACAAGCAGTTCACTTTACTGACTGCAAACTGTCTGGGTTGGTGTCATAAAGGACCAGTCATGCTCGTCAACGACGAGGTGTACCCCGAAGTGACTCCAGAAACGGCAGTTGAGATTCTTAATAAATACGGTCGTTCTAAGTAGCTATTCATCACTTAATTGTATTTTCAATGGAAACTAAAAAACTTAAAAAAGTCGATATTATATTTGAGAATGAGCAGGGATTGTCAATGGCTGTTCTCGAAAAGACCTTAAAACGTAATCCTGATGATATTATTCTGGATCTGATCGATTCAGGATTAAAAGGACGCGGTGGGGCCGGATTTCCAACAGGATTAAAATGGAAATTCACAAAAAATGAAGAAAATCCGGTTAAATATGTCATCTGCAATGCGGATGAAGGCGAACCCGGAACGTTTAAAGATCGTGAGATTATCGAGCGGGTACCCGAAAAAATCTTTACGGGTATCGCCATTTGCGGCTATGTAATCGGCGCAAAAGAGGGATACATTTACATAAGAGGTGAGTATAACTTCTTGCTTAAAAATCTGAATGTAAAACTTCAGGAGTTCAATGAAAAATTGAAAAAACTTCATTTTGACTTCAAAATCTACTTACGTTCAGGTTCGGGTGCTTATGTATGCGGCGAAGAGAGTGCTTTATTCGAATCGATGGAAGGCTTTAGAGGTGAACCTCGTAACAAGCCACCCTACCCTACTGTAGCGGGCTACAACTCAAAGCCTACCGCCATCAATAATGTTGAGACACTGGTTTATACAACCATGATTTGCCATATGGGTCCTGAGAAATTTAAAGCTTTAGGAACAACCGACTCTCGGGGATCTAAAGTATTTTCCGTTTCGGGCGACACCCCTATTCCAGGTATCTATGAACTTGAACTGGGAATGCCACTTCACGATTTCGTTGAAGACTTTGGCGATGGTGATACCAAAGCTGTTCAGATTGGAGGAGCTTCAGGCTTCTGTGTTACCCGTAAGAAATTTAACGATACCATTATTGGATTTGAAGGTATTCCTACCGGAGGATCTATGATGATTTTTAATAGTAGTCGTTCAATGTACAATGTATTGCATGACTATCTTGAGTTCTTTTGTGAAGAATCGTGCGGACAATGCACTCCGTGTCGTATTGGATGTCAACAACTCTTGAAGGGTATTGAAGCGGTAAAACGTGGTGAACGTCCACCTTCATACCTCGAAGATTTGAAGAAACTTACAGCAACCATGAAAATAGCTGCAAAATGCGGCTTAGGACAGTCTGTTGGTAATCCATTCAATTCTATTGTAGATAATTTTAGAGAAGAGATCATTTACTAACGCAAAAAATGAATTCAAGATGAGCAAATACATGGTAAACCTCAAAATAAATAATGTCCCTCTTGCTGTTGAGGAGGGAACCACCATTCTGGAAGCAGCAAAAACACTTAACTTCAAAATACCAACATTGTGTAATCACCCCGACCTTACAGTAGCCGGAAATTGCAGAGTTTGTGTAGTTGAGGTTAAAGGAGCCCGCTTATTATCGGCTTCGTGTGCTACGCCTGTTTCTGAAGGAATGGAAGTGTTTACAAATAGCGAAAAAGTAAGAACTTCGCGTAAACACATCGTTGAATTATTGTTGTCTGAACACAATTCGGACTGTACCAAGTGCAAGAAGAACGGAAACTGCGAACTACAGAGTCTGGCATTGGAATATCGGGTTGGTGATCATACTTTTCTGAGTGTGTTGAAGCCCAAGGATCTGCTACCCGATCTTTCATCGCCATCCATTGTAAGAGATAACTCAAAATGTATCAGATGCCAACGCTGCGTTAGGACCTGTACCGAGTTACAAGGTGTTAATGCACTCTGTGTAGCCTATAAAGGCGACCATCAAACCATCTCGACCTTCATGAATAAGCCGATGAATGAGGTGGTATGTACAAATTGCGGACAGTGTATCAACCGATGTCCGACCGGTGCATTGACAGAAAAAAACAGTGTAGACTTTGTATGGGATGCGCTCTACAATCAGAATAAATTTGTAGTTGTTCAAACAGCGCCTGCAGTCAGAATTGCACTGGGTGAAGAGCTGGGATATGATCCGGGAGAAAGAGTTACAGGGAAGATGGTAGCGGCCCTTCGTAAGATTGGATTTAACAAAGTACTCGATACCGACTTCACCGCCGACCTCACCATTCTGGAAGAGGGATTTGAGTTATTGAATCGGCTGAAGAGTGTATTGGTTGATCAGGATGAAACGGTAAAACTACCGATGATGACCTCATGTTCGCCAGGCTGGATTAAGTTTATCGAACATATCTATCCAGAAATGTTAGGGAATCTCTCAACTTGTAAATCGCCACAACAAATGTTTGGTGCATTGGCAAAGACTTATTATGCTGAAAAAGTTAATGTCAAGGCACAGGATATGATCGTGGTATCGATCATGCCTTGTACAGCTAAAAAGTTTGAGTGCGATCGTCCGGAGATGCGTGACAGCGGCTTCAAAGATGTCGATTTTGTTTTAACCACCAGAGAGTTAGCACTGATGATTAAACAAGCCGGTATTGATTTCAGGAGTCTGGAGCCCGAAGCTTACGATAGTATTTTAGGCGAATCTACTGGAGCAGGTGTTATTTTCGGAGCTACCGGAGGCGTAATGGAAGCAGCTCTCCGTACCGCTTATGAAGTTGTGACCGGTCGTGAAGTACCATTCACCAATCTGGAAATCAAACCCGTTCGTGGTATGGAAGGTGTGAAAGAGGCCTCTATCAAGATCAAAAATGTAAAACCCGAATTTGCCCATCTTGAAGGTGTCGAGCTTAATGTTGCAGTAGCACACGGGTTGTCCAATGCACGAAAGGTAATGGACGATGTTCGCGATGGCAAAACGAATTACCATTTCATTGAGGTAATGGGTTGCCCCGGAGGCTGTTTAGGTGGTGGTGGACAACCAATTCCTACGTCAGAAGAGATCAGAAAAAAACGTGCGGAAGCAATTTATGATGAAGACCATAATATGAAACTCAGAAAGAGTCATGAAAATCCGGAAGTAACGGCTTTGTATGAAGAATTTCTGGGTGTTCCTAATGGCCACAAGTCGCATGATTTGCTGCATACACATTACAAAGCAAGAATACGTTATTAGGTTTTCCACTATTAAATTAGCGAAGAGGCTACCCGATTTTGGGTGGCCTCTTCACTTTACTACAAATTTTCATCACAAAAGTCCTATTTAGATCAATTATAAATTTTGTTATTTTATTCACATTGTTATTCTATTCACAGATTGATTTTTCTTTTTAAAGTACTTTTGTAATGAAATTTCGTCAATTGAAGATTTTTAAAGTGACGGTGAATAAATCAGAGAGAATGAAAGTTGAACAAATTGCTGAATTACTGGATGGTAAGGTTGTATGTGGCCAAGATTTACTAGATCGAAACGTTAACAGTGTTTTTGCATCGGATTTAATGAGCGATGTATTAACTTTGAAGTCGGATGATTTATTGTTGATGACCGGTTTAGGTAACGTACAAACGATACGTACGGCAGAGATGTCGGACATCAGCACAATCATTTTTGTTCGGAATAAAAAAGTGAACCCTGATATGCTAGAGTTGGCTGCTGAAAACGACATGATATTGATTGAATGTCCATATTCTATGTTTAAAGCAAGCGGAATACTTTATCAGGCAGGACTTGAACCCATCTACTAACCACACCAGTAAATGCATTTTGAATATCTGATTGAAGGGGGAAATTTCTCGAAAGCTGGAACAGCATCAAGTCTGTTTAAGAAGGTTTTAAAACAGTTGAATGTTGATCCTATATTAATTAAAAGGACTGTAGTTGCTCTTTACGAAGCTGAAGTAAACATTGTTGCCCACGCCTATAATGGGGTTATTAAGATTGATCTGGATACCGAACGTATATATATCAATCTCACCGATGAAGGGCCGGGTATACCGGATATTGAATTGGCCATGCAAAAAGGATATTCCACAGCATCGCCAGAGGTCAGAGAGATGGGATTTGGAGCTGGGATGGGGTTGCCTAATATCCAGTCGAATGCAGATAATCTGAGGATCCGCAGCGAAGTGGGAAAAGGAACTACAGTAGAAATTGAGTTCTTTTTAAAGAATTGATTTACAACATAAATGGATAACCAATACTTTCATCACGCGCTTAACTTTAGAGAAGAGGTCTGCATAGGGTGCTCTCATTGCATGAGTGTCTGCCCTACAGAGGCAATTCGTGTAAGGGGTGGAAAGTCGAAACTCGATCCGAATCGATGTGTCGATTGCGGAGAGTGCTACAGGGTATGCCCGGTTGAAGCCATTACAATAGAAGACGACGATTTTAATAAGATTTTTGATTATACCTCTCGCATAGCATTGATTCCAGCTATTTTCATGGGGCAGTTCCCTGAAGATATAACAGCCACTCAAATATTCGCCGGGATAAAAGACCTCGGTTTCACACATGTTTTTGAAGTTGAACAGGGGGTTGAAATACTCCGTGACGCCCTGAACAAGTACACAAAAGCAAATGAAAACCTCCGTCCGTTAATTTCTTCTTTTTGCCCTGCAGTCATTCGCCTGATTCAGGTTAAGTTTCCGTCACTTACCGATAATATTGTATTACTCCGTCCTCCGTTGGATATTGCAGCTCATTATTATCGGAAAAGAATGATTGACCAGGGTGCTACTGAAGATGAAATCGGGATCTTTTATGTAACCCCGTGCGCTGCTAAAATAGCAGCCATAAAGAGCCCCGTTGGTGAAGAGACGTCTATCATCAACGGGGTTATCAATATGGATGTGTTATACAATAAAGTATATCGCATTATCAAAAAAGGTGGCTCTCACAATTTTGATGTACCCGGTATCCGTCCCCTATCCAGTTATTCGATTACCTGGAGTCTTACAGGGGGCGAAGCGGCACTGGTGAAAGGACATTGTCTGGCCATCGATGAGATCCACAACGTAATTGAATTTCTTGAAAAGGTTGAAAACGAAGAGATCACCGACATCGATTTTCTCGAGCTCCGTGCTTGCGATCAGAGCTGTGCCGGCGGCGTCTTAGCCAATGGAAACCGTTTTCTTACTACCAACAGGCTCCATAGAAGAGCAGACGTAAGAAAGCATAAGGGAGACGATCCGGGAAAGCCTGAAGAGAAACCAATTACTTCGTACAAAGAGGATCTGCAAAAGGATATCAATCTAACAAAGGTCTACCCACGCTCAATGCACAAATTTGATGACGACATGAGCAAGGCGATGAAGAAGATGAACCAATTCAACGAATTGCTCAAGCTATTGCCTCGTGTAGATTGTGGTGTATGTGGTGCTCCTTCATGTCAGGCGCTGTCTGAAGACATCGTTCAGGAGAAAGCCCATTTAACTGATTGTATCTTTGTTCAGAAGATCTATGAACAAAGAGGATCACTTTCTCAGTCGGACACGGTGAAGATCATGAAAGACATCTGGGGTGACGAACGAATGAATCCTTACTCAAGGTTTGAGTAAGAAATGAATGATAATAAAAGCATTAAAAAAGAAACCGCATGAAAGTTAGTGAACTTGTTGAGAAACTAGGACTAAAAGTTTTTAGTGGAAAAGAAGGCCTTGACCGTGAGATTGAAGGAGGATACACTTCCGACCTCTTGAGCGATGTGATGGGACATGCTGACGCCGGACAACTCTGGATCACTCTTCAAACCCACAAAAACGTCATGGCAATTGCTTCGCTAAAAGATTTATCAGCTATTATTCTGGTGAAGGACTTTGAACCCGAGACAGATTGCATTGCTCAAAGCGAAGAAGAAGGCATAGCAATTCTAGGAACCAACGAAGAGGCTTTTGAGATTTCGGGCAAGATCTATAATTTGCTGAATCAGTAATCATGAACCAGTTTAGGGCCGACCTTCATATTCACACGGTTTTATCACCATGTGGGGATTTGGAGATGAGTCCAACAAACATAATACGTGCTGCAAAAAACAAACAGCTCGACTTGATTGGAATTACCGATCACAATTCAACACGACAGTGTGCAGTAATACAAGAACTAGGTAAACGTGAGGGCATTTTTGTTCTTTGCGGTGCCGAAGTAACAACAAAAGAAGAGGCACACTGCCTGGCGTTCTTTGAAACAGATGAAGCGTTAAACAATTTTCAGGAATATCTTGACACCCACCTGCCTGATATTAAAAACGATCCGGATCTTTTTGGATATCAGGTTGCTGTAGATGAAGAGGATGAAATTTGTTATGAGGAGGAGCGATTACTGATCTCTGCATTAGATCAGTCGATCGACAAAATTGAAGAAAAGGTACACGCCTTAAATGGGATTTTTATTCCAGCACATGTAAACAAAGGTAAAAACAGTATCATCAGTCAACTAGGATTCATCCCAATGGACTTAAAGACTGATGCGCTCGAGATATCTAAACATGTAAGTAAAGAGGGGTTTCTTTTAAAAAACAAATACCTGAAGAGTAACGTATTTATCAAGAGTTCTGATGCCCATATTCCGGAATTAATCGGAGAGGTATTTACCATTTTTGAAATGGAAGCACTAAGCTTCGCAGAAGTTGTAAAAGCCTTAAAGGGTATCGATAACAGGAAAGTAATAACAGAATGAAAGACCTATCACTACACATACTTGATATTGTTCAGAATTCAATTTCGGCAAAAGCCACCTTCATTGATATCATCATTGAAGAAAAGCCGCTCGAAAACAGCTATCGTCTTCTCATAAAGGATAATGGCAAAGGAATTCCGAAAGAGATGGTTGACAAAGTTACCGATCCATATACCACTTCGCGAACAACACGCAAGGTAGGTCTTGGATTACCGCTTTTAAAGATGAACGCTGAACGGACAGGTGGATACCTAAAGATCAGCTCTGAAGTGGGAAAAGGGACAGAAGTTGAAGCATTTTTTGTGTATGACAATATCGATCGACTCCCTATCGGTGATATCGCCGGGGTGATCACCATTCTGGTATCAGCTAATCCCCTTATCGAATTTGTCTATTCGCATCAGGTAAACGATGAAATTTATGTCTTTGACACGCGTGAAATCAAGGAAGCCCTTGATGATGTTGCAATCAACGACATTCATATTATCAAATATCTGAAGGAGATGATTCATGAAAATTTATTGGAAATAAAAGCAATATAAACGACTTAAATATTTGGTTTTTAACTAAATTTGAACAAAAACAAAAAAACTCAATCAATCAAATAAAATCCTTAGGAGGTTAATTAAAATGGTTAAAGTTAAATCGCTTGCTGATTTGAAGAAAATCAAATCAGAGCTTCAGTCGAAGCTGGACTTGCGGGAAAAAAGTGAACATCCCGAGAAAATAGTTCAGGTGAAGGTTGCCATGGCTACTTGCGGAATTGCATCTGGTGCAAAACAGGTTATGGACTTCATGATTGAAGAATTTGAAAAAAGAGGCATTGATGCCGTAGTGACCCAGACAGGTTGTATGGGTTATTGCTATGCAGAGCCTACAATTGAAGTAACCGTTCCTGGTAAAGAGCCTATCGTTTTCGGATATGTAAATATCCAAAAAGCTGATACAATTATCGAGAAGTATGTTAAGAACGGAGAATTAGTTGACGGAATCATTCCTGTTAACTACGAAACCATCGAAAAACAATAATTTAGGAGGATCTACGGATGGAAAAATACAAAATGCATCTTCTTGTATGCGGTGGTACCGGTTGCCGGGCTTCCGAAAGCGATGCAATTCTTGAAAATCTGCAAAGCACCTTAGCTGAGAATAATCTCGATGGTGAGGTCCAAGTTGTAAAAACCGGATGTTTTGGTTTTTGCGAAAAGGGACCTATCGTAAAGGTTATGCCTGATAATACTTTCTATACTCAGGTAAAGCCGGAAGATGCAAAAGAAATCGTTGCTGAACATGTTATTAAAGGTCGTAAAGTAAACCGTTTACTTTATTTAGATCCTGAAAATAAAGAACATGTTGCTGATTCAAAACACATGGGCTTCTATAAGAAGCAAATCCGTATTGCTTTGCGCAACTGCGGTTTCATAAACCCTGAAAACATTGATGAGTACATTTCACGTGATGGTTACGAAGCCTTAGCGAAATGTATTACGAATATGAAACCTCAGGAAGTAATTGATGAAATAAAAGCCTCTGGTCTTCGTGGACGTGGTGGTGCAGGTTTCCCTACCGGTTTAAAATGGGAGATTGCCAGCAAAAATGCTGCTGATCAAAAATATGTAGTTTGTAATGCTGATGAAGGTGATCCAGGTGCATTCATGGATCGTTCGGTTTTAGAAGGCGACCCACACTCTGTTATTGAAGCAATGGCGATTTGCGGTTATTGCATGGGCGCAACAAAAGGTTTGGTTTATATCCGTGCTGAATATCCATTGGCCATTGAGCGTTTGAAAATCGCTATCGACCAATCTCGTGAATATGGTCTGCTTGGCGAAGATATCCTGGGAACAGGCTTTGCTTTCGACCTTGAACTTCGTTATGGTGCTGGTGCATTTGTTTGCGGTGAAGAAACTGCATTGATTCACTCTATGGAAGGTCTTCGTGGAGAACCTACGGTTAAACCTCCATTCCCTGCTGAAAAAGGTTATCTTGGAAAACCAAGTAATGTAAATAACGTTGAAACTTTTGCCAACATCCCTGTTATCATCAACAAAGGTGCTAAATGGTTTGCAAGTCTGGGAACTGAAAAGTCAAAAGGCACAAAAGTTTTTGCACTTGCCGGAAAAATCAACAATGTTGGTTTGATTGAAGTTCCAATGGGAACTACACTTCGCGAAATTATTTTCGAAATCGGCGGTGGTATCAAAGACGGTAAGAAGTTTAAAGCAGTTCAGACCGGTGGACCTTCTGGCGGTTGTTTAACTGAAAAACATTTAGATACACCTATCGACTATGATAACTTAATTGCTTCGGGTTCCATGATGGGATCGGGTGGTATGATTGTTATGGACGAAGACGATTGTATGGTTTCTATTGCCAAGTATTATCTAGACTTCACTGTTGAGGAATCATGTGGTAAGTGTACCCCATGCCGCGTCGGTAACAAACGTCTGTACGAAATTCTTGATAAGATCACCCAGGGTAACGGAACGATGGAAGATATCGACAAACTGCGCAATCTAAGTAATGTCATTCGTGACACTTCGTTATGCGGTTTGGGTCAGACTTCGCCTAACCCTGTACTTTCTACCCTTGACAACTTCTATGATGAGTACCTTGCTCACATAAAAGACCATAAGTGCCCTGCAGGACAATGTAAAGCATTGATGCAATATGTTATTAACCAGGAAGCATGTGTAGGCTGTACTGCTTGTGCACGCGTTTGTCCGGTTAATGCTATTTCAGGTGAGCGCAAAAAACCACATACGATTGATACAGCAATTTGTATCAAGTGTGGTGCTTGCTATGAAAAATGTAAATTCGATGCAATCTTTATTAATTAATGAATGAGGAATCAGAGAATGGAACTTGTTAATATCACCATAGATGGTAAAACCGTAGAAGTTGAAAAAGGCTCTACGATTTTAGAAGCCGCCAAACTGATTGGCGTCGACGTACCTACCCTTTGTTACATGAATATGGGCGACATGCATATTGAGCATAAACCTGGTGGCTGCCGCATCTGTGTGGTTGAAGTAGAAGGCCGCAGGAATCTTGCTCCATCATGTGTAACGCCTGTTACCCCTGGAATGAAGGTTAATACACACAGTATCCGCGTACTAAATGCACGCAGAACTGTGCTCGAATTAATGCTGTCAGATCATCCTTTCGATTGCTTGATCTGTGCTAAAAGTGGCAATTGCGACTTACAGAGTTTAGCTCAACGTTTAGGCATCCGTGAGATTCCTTATCAGGGAGAACATTCAACATATCGCATCGATACATCACCTTCTATCATTCGCGAAATGGACAAATGTATCATGTGTCGTCGTTGCGAAACAATGTGTAATGAAGTTCAGACTGTTGGCGCACTTTCTGCAGTGAACAGAGGCTTTGATGCTGTTGTTGCTCCCGCTTTCGAAATGAACCTTGATCATTCACCTTGTACTTATTGTGGACAGTGTATCTCAGTTTGTCCAACGGGTGCATTAACTGAAGTTGACCATACACGTCAGGTAATAAATGCATTAGCTGATCCAACCAAGACTGTTATCGTTCAAACAGCTCCTGCTGTACGTGTAGCACTTGGTGAAGAGTTTGGCATGGAGCCAGGTACAATCGTTACCGGCAAAATGGCTGCGGCATTACGTAAACTTGGATTTAACTATGTATTCGATACAGACTTTGCTGCCGACCTTACCATTATGGAAGAAGGTGCTGAGTTATTGGGTCGCTTAAACGGATTCCTTGCAGGTGATAAAAGTGTACGTCTTCCAATTCTGACATCATGCTGCCCTGCATGGGTTAAGTTCTTCGAACATAACTTCTCAGATCTATTGGATGTACCATCAACCGCTCGTTCTCCGCAACAGATGTTCGGTGCAATTGCTAAGACATACTTTGCTGACAAAATCAAAGTTAAACGCGAAGACTTAGTCGTTGTTTCAATCATGCCTTGTGTAGCAAAGAAATATGAGTGTTCACGTGATGAGTTTGCTGTTGATGGCAATCCTGATGTTGACTTCTCACTTTCAACCCGCGAGTTAGCTCAGTTTATCAAACAAGCAAATATCGATTTCAATTCATTGGGTGATGAAGATTTTGATCGTCCATTGGGTGAATCAACCGGTGCCGGTGTTATCTTTGGTACAACAGGTGGAGTTATCGAAGCAGCTGTTCGTACAGCCTATGAGCTTCAGACCGGTAAAACGCTGGATAAAGTTGACTTCCAACAAATACGCGGTCTTGAAAACGTTCGTTATGCTTCTGTTGATGTTGACGGATTTGAACTCAAGATTGGTATTGCTCATGGTTTAGGAAATGCACGTAAACTGCTCGAAGATGTTCGCGCAGGTAAGAGCGAATTCCATGCTATTGAAATTATGGCTTGTCCTGGTGGATGTATTGGTGGAGGTGGACAACCTTATCACCATGGTGATGTATCAATATTGAAAGCCCGTGCCAAAGCTATCTATCGTGAAGATGCCGGAAAATCTATCCGTAAATCTCATGAGAACCCATATATTATTCAACTGTACAACGAATTTTTGGGAAAACCGTTAAGTGATAAATCACATCACTTACTACATACTCATTATTTCGATCGTCAGGATGATGTATTCGTTGATTAATTGGGAAAACAAAGATTCAAATAGCATTAAATCAAATTTGGAGGATCTGTATAATGTCACATATAAAATTTAAACTGAATCCCGAACAACTGGAGGAGCTAAAATCTGTTTGTAAATCATTTAGAAATGAGAAAAGCGAACTGATCAATGTGCTCCATAAAGCTCAGGGAATCTTTGGATACTTGCCTGCAGAAGTGCAAGAAGTAATTGCCAAGGAACTGAATACATCTGTAGCTCAGGTATACGGTGTTGTTACCTTCTACTCGTTTTTCAGCATGTTACCAAAGGGTCAACATCCTATCTCGATCTGTATGGGTACTGCCTGCTACGTTCGTGGTGGCGAAAAAGTACTCGATGAGTTCAAGAGAATTCTTAACCTACAGGTTGGTGAAACTACACCTGATGGTAAATTTTCTCTGGGATGCCTTCGTTGTGTTGGTGCCTGCGGTTTAGCGCCTGTAGTTATGGTAGGCGAAAAAGTTTATGGTCGTGTTGCTCCTGATGGAGTTAGAGAAATCTTAAAGGATTACGAATAATCTCTAATACTTCCGTAGTTTTTATTACAGAAAACCGGTCTCATGCCTGAGGCCGGTTTTTCTTTTTTTACATGTTTTGTGTATTGTATTCTTATCTGCTATTCGTACATTTGATGATGATTACAACTCAAATATTTAAGTTTATAATTCTTTATCTAATAACTTCATGCAATATGAATATCATAAAAGTACCCTTTCTGAAATCAATAACAAAAGAGACTACCATTGAAAACATCAATGAATTCATCGAGACCAGCAAAGTAGATTATACAATGATCGAAAATGTGAATTGGCCTTACGAATTCGCTGAGAAGCCTAATGTAGGCTTTAAACTATTTCAGACTGAAGAGGGTATCGTTTTGAAATTTAATGTCACCGAAGAATTCTCAAGAGCAATCTATACATCAGATAATGATAAGGTTTACACTGATTCATGCGTAGAACTGTTTATTGATCCATCGGGTGATGGTAGTTATTACAATTTTGAGATCAATGCCATAGGGACCCTCCTACTTGGATTTGGCAAAGACAGACATAGCCGGCAACAGGCTCCTGAAGAAATTACCGGATTAGTAAAAAGACTATCATCATTAGGTCGTCAACCCTTTGAAACGACAAAGTTAGAGAAGCCATGGCAACTTACGGTTTATATCCCTTTCTCTGCGTTCTGGCATCACTCAATCACTTCGCTAAAGGGACAAACAATCAAAGGTAATCTACAGAAGTGCGGAGACAATCTACCGACTCCACATTACACGACCTGGAATCCAATCAAAACAGCTCATCCTGATTATCATCAACCGGCATATTTTGGTATTTTACAGTTTTAAGAAGGAACAGCAATATTAAATTTTTTTCAAAATTTCTTTAAGGGAATAGAAGTAGAAAATCGCTACTCCTGTTTCCTTTTTTATTTTTAATCTGAATGATTCGTCAACTTAACCCATCATCTAAAAATAAATTTATGCTTTTGTAATAAGGAAATATTTATTTCATATATTTGGCGCTGCATGACAGTTCAGCACAGTTCAGAAGATGGCAAAAGAAAACAGTAAACCACCCCTCCAATTTGTTGCCGATAATCAGTCGCGAACCTCTAAAGTTCAGCAACTGATTAATACCATCATTCAGGCTATTAATATTGGAGATTTAGAACCAGGCGATACTTTGCCTTCTATAAACCAACTAAGCCTTACTGCAAAAATATCCAGAGATACCATCTTTAAAGCCTATAGGGAATTAGTCAGACGGGGTACTATTGAATCATCGCCACAAAGAGGCTATTTTGTTGCCACCGATTTAAATAAGGTGATGCTATTTCTGGATACCTATAGCTCATTTAAAGACACATTATATCATAATCTACGATCAAACCTACCTGAGAACTATGGTGTTGACCTTTACTTTCATCACTATAACTTCAGGGTCTTCGAATCCATACTATTAGACAATATCGGACAATACAGCATGTATGTCGTGATGAACTTCAATCACGATATGTTAAGCGATGTCTTAAAAAAAATTGATTCGAATAAGTTACTCATTCTTGATTGGGGACGCTTTGAAAAAGAAAACTATTCATATGTTTGTCAGGACTTTGATCAGGCAGTATATAATAGTTTGGTTTCAGGATTACAAAGAATCAGAGCCTATGACGAGTTTGTTCTGGTATTTCCAAAAGAAACCTATCATCCACACGAAACGATCAATGCTTTTAAGCAATTCTGTAAAGATTACGCGATTAAGCATAGTATCATCAATGTCTTCGATCCATTTGATAAGCTTGAAAACAAGTTATTCTTCGTTATTGATGAAGTCGACCTTGTTCAGATTGTTAAAACGACCAATTCTGCCAAACTAGAGTTGGGAAAAGATGTCGGTATTATATCGTATAACGATACGCCAATGAAAGAAATCATTGGAAATGGTGTTTCTGTAATTTCGACAGACTTCGCCTTAATGGGCAAAATGGTTGCTGACTTTGTGCTCCATAAACAGAAAATACAATTTATTGTACCGACTACTCTAACCGAAAGAGGTTCACTCTAATTTTTTTTACAGTTACATCAGGACAGATCATAACAGTTTAATATAATAAATTAAAAAAAATGAACAGATACTACGGCAGAAAGCCAAAAATCGGAATTCGTCCAACCATCGATGGACGCAGAAAAGGTGTGAGAGAATCATTAGAAACTCAAACCATGAATATGGCAATTAGCGTTGCCGAGCTTATTCAAGCGAACTTAAAATATCTTGATGGTACACCGGTGGAATGTGTCATTGCTGATACCTGTATCGGTGGAGTAGCCGAATCTGCAATGTGTGCTGATAAGTTTGAAAGAGAAGGAGTTGGTGCAACTATTACCGTATCGCCATGTTGGTGTTATGGATCAGAAACAATGGATACCAATCCATATTACCCAAAGGCAGTATGGGGTTTTAATGGAACAGAACGTCCGGGAGCAGTTTATCTGGCAGCAGTATTAGCCGGCCACACGCAAAAAGGATTACCTGCATTTGGAATTTATGGACATGATGTTCAGGATTCGACAAACACAACCATTCCTGAAGATGTAAAAGAGAAGTTACTTCGTTTTACCAGAGCGGCAGTCGCTGTTGCAACGATGAGAGGTAAATCATACCTTTCACTGGGGTCAGTATCAATGGGTATAGCAGGTTCGATTGTTGACGATCATTTCTTCCAGACCTATCTTGGAATGAGAAATGAATATGTTGACATGAGTGAGTTTACCCGCCGTATCGACGAAAACATTTACGATCAGGAAGAATATGAAGTAGCACTGAAATGGACTCGCGAAAATTGTAAAGAAGGAAAAGACGTTAACAAAACCATACAACGTACTAAAGCTGAAAAAGATAAGATCTGGGAAACCGTTGTCAAAATGACACTCATTGCTCGCGATTTGATGGTTGGTAATTCTAAACTTGCAGCATTAGGTTTTGGTGAAGAGGCTTTAGGACATAATGCCATCGCTGCCGGATTCCAGGGACAACGTCATTGGACTGATCATTTTCCAAATGGTGATTTCATGGAAGCTATTCTGAATTCATCATTTGACTGGAATGGAATTCGTCAGGCCTATGTTCTTGCTACCGAGAATGATTCATTAAATGGCGTGGCTATGTTGTTTGGGAATCTGCTTACCAACACCGCTCAGCTATTTAGCGACGTTAGAACCTATTGGAGTCCTGAAGCTGTAAAACGTGTTACCGGAAAAGAACTTACAGGTTGTGCGGCTAATGGAATCATCCATTTGATCAACTCAGGAGCTTCTGCACTCGACTTTACCGGTCGCCAAAGCATCGATGATAGTCCTGCCGTTAAACCTTTCTGGGATATAAAAGAACAAGAAGTTAAAGAATGTCTGGAAAACACGACATGGCCATCAGCTGTATATGAATATTTCCGTGGCGGTGGTTATTCAAGTGAGTTTACAACACGTAGTGGAATGCCGATTACGATGTCGAGAATAAACTTGGTAAAAGGTGTTGGTCCTGTTTTACAAATCGCTGAAGGATGGACTGTTGAACTTCCTGAAGACATGAATAGCGTTTTAGTAAACAGAACAGATCCTACCTGGCCAACTACCTGGTTTGCACCAAGACTGACCGGTGAAGGTGCATTTAAAGATGTATATTCTGTAATGGGTAATTGGGGTGCCAACCACGGAGCTTCAAGTTTTGGACATATCGGTGCCGACTTGATCACCATGGCTGCTATTCTTCGTATCCCTGTCAACATGCATAACGTACCTTCGGACAAAATCTTCCGTCCAAGTGCATGGAATTCATTCGGAATGGATGTCGAAGGTCAGGATTATCGCGCCTGCCAGAACTATGGACCAATTTATGGAAAGTACTAAGTCGTAAACTATACACTGATTTATAATCAGTCAAATTCTTTCAACCGTTGCGTAGCTATATAAATATTCCTATAGCTATGCAGCGGTCTAACACTTTTCGGCATCCATGAAAAAAGTTATACTCGTCCTCGATTGCGGAGCAACAAACCTGAGAGCAATAGCTGTTGATGAAAAAGGATTAATCATCGCGGCTCATTCAATGCCTAACCGAACAGTAAACGATCCTTTATATTCAGGTGGCCTTATCTGGGACACGGAAGAAATCTGGAGTAAGTTTATTAGTTGCACCCATGCAATCCTTAGAGAATTAAAAGAAGTTGAAATTGCAGCTATCACCGTTACCACTTTTGGTGTTGATGGTGCGGCCATGAATAAAGATGGATCTCTTTGCTATCCGGTAATTTCGTGGCAATGTAGCAGAACGGTTCCCGTGATGGATTCAATCGGGAAATATATAGATCCTAAAAGGCTGTATGACATCACAGGGTTGCAATCCTATCACTTTAATACCATTAATAAATTAATCTGGCTGAAAGAAAACCGTCCCGAAGTTATCAAAGGAATGGATTCATATCTGTTTATGCCATCCATCTTTCTTTATAAACTAACGGGAGAATTTGTTTCTGATACGACAATGGCGGGGACGTCAATGTTGACTGATCTAAAGTCGCGTTCGTTTTCAGAAGAGATATTTTCAGCATTAGGTTTAAAACCGTCATTATTTGCTCCAATTGCAGAACCCGGGACAATCGTTGGAAAGGTCACCAACAAAGCAGCTGAGGAACTCGGTGTGAGAATAGGTATTCCTGTTGTTGCAGCCGGACACGACACACAATTTGCAGTCTTTGGCTCTGGGGCAGGGATAAATGAACCCGTTTTAAGCTCTGGCACCTGGGAGATACTTATGGCACGAGCACACAGCAATACGATTTGTCTACCCGAAAAAAATGAAGGAGTAACCATTGAACTGGATGCTGAAAAAGGAATAATTGATCTTGGCGTACAATGGGTAGCTTCGGGTGTTTTAGAATGGGTTTCTAAAATGTTCTTTGCCGATCTGGCAAACCAGACGGATCGTTACGATATAATGATAGAACAGGCTTCACAGATAGAAGCCGGTTGTAAAGGTGTAACCGTAATCCCAGAATTATTTCAGGGAGGATTTGTAAACAGTAAAGGATCTATCACCGGACTTCAAAACGAATCGACACGTGCCCATGTTTATCGTGCCACATTAGAAGCACTCTCCTTCTATACCAAGCAAGGATTAATGAAACTAGAAAAAGCCGGGAGCTTTAAAGCACAATCCGTTATATGTGTAGGAGGTGGTTCGAAGAATAAACTGTGGAACCAAATCAGAGCAGATGTACTGGGCATACCTTTAAAAGTTTCGGATCGTAAAGAGACTACCGTTCTCGGCGCTGCACTTTTCGCTATGCCTGCTGCCGGATTCTATTCTTCACCTCAAGAAGCCTCTGAAAATGTATTATGTAATAATACTATTTACGAACCATGTTCAGATAGGGCAGCTTATGAGCAGATTTATAAAAACTATCAACCTGTTTTTAATCAATAATTAATCTACCAAAGCAAATAATATTTTCGATGAGTAAACGAGCACCACTTCTCAAGAGTACTGATGGAACTAATTATCTGGTTCCTTTCATCCTGGTTACCAGCCTTTTCTTCTTATGGGGTTTTGCCCATAGTCTTCTGGATGTATTAAACAAACATTTTCAGGATATTTTACATGTTTCAAAAGCACAAAGCGGTTTGGTTCAAGCAGCCGTCTATGGTGGATATTTCTTAATGGCTATTCCTGCCGGTCTTTTCATGAAACGATTTGGCTACAAAAAAGGAATTATTTTTGGTTTGCTGTTATATGCAGTCGGAGCCTTCCTATTTCTACCTGCAATACAGATAGGCGCATTTTGGGCATTTTTAGTAGCTTTATTTATTATTGCCTTAGGTCTTACCTGTTTAGAAACTGCAGCAAATCCTTACGCTACTGTTCTTGGGCCAAAGGATTCCGCAGAACAACGGCTTACACTGTCACAGTCATTTAATGGTCTGGGATGGATCTTAGGACCTTTGGTAGGTAGCATTATTATCTTTGGTGGAGCTAGCTCCGGCAATGTATTTGCATCATTAGCCATTCCATACGTTGGAATTGGAATTGTAGTTTTACTGATCGCCGTACTGTTTCAGAAAACTAAACTACCAGAAATAAATGAGGCTCAGGCAGAACATGTGGAGTCTACTGAAACTGAAGAAGCCAATAATACAGTTGCGTTCAAATCTCTATTTCACTATCGGCATTTTGTATTTGCTGTCTTTGCCCAATTTTTCTACGTCGCCGCTCAAACAGGAATCAACAGTTTCTTTGTAAATTATGTGACCGACATATTCAATTCATTATCCAAAGGAAATGTCATCGGAGCAGGAATAATCCACGCTATCATAAATATGGTAAGTGCTGCAAATCCATCCATTACAGATCAGGGACAATTATATAATACTACTGCCGGTATTATCCTGGCATTAGGGGCCATGGGATTATTTATGATCGGTCGTTTTATCGGAAGTATCTTGATGACATGGTTTAAGCCCAATAAGTTACTGTTTATCTATGCGCTGTGTTGCGTCATTCTCACTGCCATAGTAGTAGCTGGTGCAGGATTTATTGCTATTGTTGCCCTCTGTCTGATCTATTTCTTTATGAGTATCATGTTTCCTACCATTTTTGCATTAGGATTAAAAGATTTAGGAAGTCATACAAAACGGGCATCCTCTTTTCTCGTAATGGCAATTGTAGGTGGAGCTATTTTCCCAGCTCTTATGGGATATATAGCTGACGTTAGTACGATGAAAATCGGATTCATGGTTCCGCTGACCTGTTTTGTGGTTGTTTTCTTCTTCGGACTCTATGGATACAAACCACGTAAAGTAGCTTAAGTAGATTTTAAAAAATATATTTAATCTTCAGGAAAATAGTCTAAAAGCTTTATTCCTGAAGATTTTTGCTTTTTATACCTTCTTATAATTTCATTTTTATAAAGTGACGTAATCTTTTCTAAATTAATATTAAATTATCCTAGATGATAAAATTAAAAGCAGTACTTTTGCAGCAAAATTTAAAGGGTAAAAAATATAGCGACAATTCACTATAACGATTTATTTTTCAACACAATAACAATTTATCAATATGATTTATCTAGCAGACACAGCGGATGTTGAAGAGATCAAAGATCTATTCAATTATTATCCAATGGAAGGAGTTACAACTAATCCAACAATCTTGTCAGCCTCCGGCAAAAAACTATCAGTAATCATTCCAGAGATTCAAGAGATTATTGGGAATAAGATGTTGCATATTCAAACCATTAGTGAGAATGCTGATGAAATTTTGCAAGAAGCTAAATTATACAGAGACTTTTTTGCTTTTAACAATAATTTCTATGTAAAAATTCCAGTTACCCGCGAAGGTTACAAGGCGATGAGAATGGTAAAAGACGCAGGAATGAATGTTACTGCTACAGCAATATTCACACAACAACAAGCTTTGATTGCTGCAAATGCAGGTGCAGACTTTTTAGCTCCTTACGTTAACCGCTTAGATAACATTAGTTCGCATGGAATTGATGTTGTATCTGACATTGTTAAAACACTTAAACTTCATAATATGAATGCAAAGGTTTTGGCTGCAAGTTTTAAAAATGTTGACCAAATCTACCGTGTTAGTATGGTAGGATGTCATTCTGTAACTGTATCTTATGAAGTACTTACCTCATTAATGAACCATCCTATGACAGAAAAAGCGGTTTCAGATTTTGAAAGAGATGGATTACCTTATTATGATGTAAAGTAAATGATTTAAGAGACCTATTTAAGTGTCTTTAATAAAAAAAGAGTCCAGATAAAATCTTTTAGTGGAAGAATTTATCTGGACTCTTTTTTTATATACCCTAATTTTATAGTAAAGCTTTAAAAAGTTCCATAAAGCACATACTCGTCTGAGTTACAAAAAACCTGACTATATATAAAAAGTCCGGTTCTGCTCGTTTCAATCTTTCGGTTTAATTGAAGTACAGGATGACTTGCGGCCACATTAAAATATTGTTGAAGACGCTCATCCGCTGTAATAGCCAATAGTTTTTGCTCTCCCCCTTTCACCTCTATCTGATAGTGTTTACGTAAAACATCAAAGAGTGATTTATTTTCGAAGTTTCTCGATGTAAAACGAGGTAAGTTGATATTTGCAATCATCGTGACATCGAAAAATACAGGCTTGTTGTTTACAAACCTCAATCGTTCCATGTATATACAACCTGATTCTATCTCCCGATTTGTGAGCTGAAAGGTAAATGCCTCTTTCCAATTGCGAATAATCGGCTTTACAATAATATGAGTTTGTAGATTATCTTTTCCGATAGCTGAAGTGGTTCCTGTTAAGGAAAGAATCCCGATGCCTTTTGGGATCCCCTTCACAATGCTCCCTTTTCCCTGATATCTAACGATATATCCTTCATTAGCCAATCTGTCGAGTGCCTTACGAATAGTAGGCCTTGTCACTTTATGAACGGTACACAATTCATTCTCTGAAGGGAGAAGATCGCCTTCAACAAACAGACCTTCAGTTATATGTGCACGAATAATTTCATAAACTTTTCGATGTTGCGGAATAGAAGGTTCTACTTTCATTTTTATTTTTTTCTTAGAATGATTCAAGTGCAGCTACAAAAGTACTAAAATTTAAAAACAAAATAAATGTGTTTACATGAAACATTTCACAAAAACATTTAATGACTGACATTGTGATATTTATAATTATTTTTAGTTTTTTTCAAATTATTTTTCATTTTTACTTGTAAACACAAGTTGAATAAAATATCTTTGCCAAAAACAATTATCTATGGCTACAGTCGTTATCATGCCTAAACAAGGCCAATCTGTTGAAAGTTGTATAATTACGGAATGGAATAAAAAGAAAGGTGACAAGGTTAAAAAAGGAGAGATTCTATTTGCCTACGAAACTGATAAGGCGTCTTTTGAAGAAGAAGCTTCGGTAGATGGCGTTTTACTTGAACTTTTTTATAATGAGGGAGACGAAGTTCCGGTTCTCACGAATGTGTGTGTTATTGGCGCACCTGGAGAATCAACGGAAGAATATCGTCCTGGAGGAAGTGCTCCGAAAAAAGAAATAGAAGAACCTATAGTAGAGAATCTGACTGTTGAGGTTACTGCCCAACCTTCAACGCAAGTGGTTCAAAACATAGTATCGTCAGAAGTTAGTTCTGCAATATCACCAAGAGCTAAGCATCTGGCAGAAAAAGAAGGAATCATTTTAAGTACAGTCGTTGGCTCAGGTCCTAAAGGACGTATCATTGAAAAAGATGTCAAGGCTATCATAGAAACGACACCAAGAGTTACACCTTTAGCAAAGAAGATTGCTATTGAAGAGCAACTTCAGCCTGCCGAAAAGGGTACCGGTATTGGCGGAGCAATCAATTCAAAAGATATCACAGTTCCCAATCCTATATATAGTAATGATTTCGAGATCAAGAAACTCTCGAATATGCGGAAGCTTATTGCCAAAGCGATGCACAGCTCTTTGCAGAATTCGGCACAGCTAACCCATCATCTGGGAGCAGATGCACGCAGAATGCTTGAGTTGAGGAAGAAAGTAAAAAAAGCTACTGATAATGGCTACCCAACCAATATCACTTTGAATGATATGGTTTGTTATGCTGTGATAAAAGCATTATTGAAATTTCCGCAAGTAAATTCACATTTTCTTGGTGACAGCCTGAAGAACTTCAAAAAAGTTCACCTCGGCGTAGCTGTTGATACGGATCGGGGTTTAATGGTACCGGTATTACGCAATGCTGATGATCTATCCATTCAGGGTATCTCTAATCAATTACGCGAAATAGCTGCAACATGCAGAAAAGGAAGTATCAATCCCGAACTTCTCTCTTCGGAAGCTGCTTCATTTACTGTTTCAAATCTTGGCAGCTATGGTGTTGAAATGTTTACACCGGTAATCAATCTTCCACAGGCAGCCATATTAGGTGTCAACACCATTGTACCCCGGCCAAAAGATTTAGGCGATGGAATTTATGCCTTTGTTCCATTTATCGGATTAAGTCTTACTTACGATCATCAGGCATTAGATGGTGGCGAAGCAACTCGTTTCCTAAAACAGATTGCTATTGAAATTGAGAACCTTGAATTTGAATTATAAGAAATTGAGATTTTATCATGAATAAAACATTCGATTTAGCAATTATTGGCGGTGGCCCTGCAGGATATGTAGCAGCAGAACGAGCTGGTAAAAAGGGTTTAAAAGTCCTTCTCATTGAAAAGAATGAGTTAGGCGGTGTCTGTTTAAACGAAGGATGTATACCGACAAAGACATTACTTTATAGCGCAAAGCTTTATGATAATGCTGTTGGCAGTAGTAAATACGGCATTGAAGCAAAAGAAGTTTCGTTTGATTTCAGTAAAATGATGGCCCGCAAACAAAAGGTGGTAAGAAAACTTGTTGGTGGCGTTGGTCTGAAGATGAAAGAACATCATGTTGAGGTTATCAAAGGCACAGCCTTTATCAAGGGGCGGTCGACTTCCGGCATCTCAATATCGGTTAATGACACTGAAGTCCTGGCTACCGATCTTTTGATCTGCACAGGTTCAGAAGCATTCATCCCTCCTATTCCAGGAATAGGAACTCCTGGGGATGTAATTTTAACAAATCGCGAAATCTTAGATTTAAAAGAACAACCTGCATCATTGGTGATCATTGGCGGAGGAGTTATCGGAATGGAATTCGCCAGTTTCTTTAACAGTTTGGGAACAAAAGTGACCATCGTAGAGATGATGGATGAAATCTTAACCGGTATGGATCGCGAATTAAGTGAAATGCTCAGACAGATTTATGCAAAAAAAGGCATCACATTCAATCTATCATCCAAAGTGACTGCTGTTAATGGAAACGAAGTCATTTTCGAAAAGGATGGGAAGACAGAGTCGATAAAAGGTGATAAAATATTGGTAAGTGTTGGTCGCAGGGCTGTAACAAAAGGATTCGGACTCGAAAATCTGGGTGTTGAAATATTCAAAGGTGGGATTAAGGTTGATGAGAAGATGAGGACCAATATCCCTAACGTATATGCAGCCGGTGATGTCACCGGGTTTTCTTTATTGGCACATACAGCGAGCAGAGAAGGCGAAGTCGTAGTAAATAACCTAACCGGACGCGAAGACAGAATGCGATATAACGCTATCCCCGGTGTTGTTTATACAAATCCTGAGTTTTCGGGCGTAGGACTAACCGAAGAAAGTGCCAGAGAAAAGAAAATCGATTTCAGATTGGTGAAGCTTCCAATGGCATATGCCGGACGATTTATTGCAGAAAATGAAGGCGGAAGTGGTCTCTGCAAGGTGCTGATTGGAGCAAAACATGGTGAAGTGCTGGGTGTTCATATGGTTGGAAACCCCTCCAGTGAAATGATCTATGGCGCATGTATGGCGATCGAAATGGAGATGACCCTCAATGAGATGGAGGAAGTTGTATTTCCTCATCCAACTGTATCAGAAATATTTAAAGAATCAATCTTTGCATTTTAATTTCATTCAGATTATCATTTAACGATCTTATAAAAAAAATTCTTATGCCTAAAGTTCAGTTTATTGACCCTAACGTGGCCAGACAAGCCGGAGAGATAACATTTAAACCGATTCCGGTTAATCAATACAATAAAAGCATTGCCGAAGAAAAAAGTAATTTTTCAAATGATGATTTCTTGCGCATCTATCACGATATGGTCGTGATCCGTGAGTTTGAAACCATGTTAAACTTGATTAAGACTACAGGAGAATACAACGGCGTACCATATGACCATCCCGGTCCTGCTCACCTTTCTAACGGACAAGAAGCTGCAGCAGTAGGTATGGCCTATACGTTAACTGTTGAAGATTTCATCTTTGGCTCGCATCGTAGCCACGGAGAAATTCTTGCCAAAGGATTAAGTGCTATCCATAAATTAGATGATGCAACATTGATGCAGGTTATGGAAACTTTTTTTGACGGCACGGTATTGAATGTTGTTAAGAAAGGTTTTAACGGAACCGTAAAAGAACTTGGTCGTAGATTCTTAATCTATGGAACATTAGCTGAAATATTTGCGCGCGAGACAGGATTTAACAAAGGACTAGGCGGAAGTATGCATGCTTTCTTTACTCCTTTTGGTGTATATCCGAACAATGCGATTGTTGGTGGTAGTGGTGACATTGCAGTAGGCGCAGCTCTCTATAAAAAGATAAACAGAAAATCTGGAATGGTCGTTGCCAATATTGGTGATGCCTCGATGGCTTGTGGTCCTGTTTGGGAAGGCCTCTCCTTTGCTGCCATGGATCAATTTTCTCAGCTTTGGGAAGGTGATATGAAAGGTGGCTTGCCGGTTATCTTCAACATCATGAATAACCAATATGGGATGGGTGGTCAAACATGTGGTGAAACCATGGGATATGGCATGGCTGCTCGTATTGGTGCAGGTGTCAATACCGACCAGATGCATGCAGAAAGAGTGGATGGATATAATCCGTTAGCTGTAATTGATGCTTATCGCAGAAAACGTCAACTCATCGAAGAGAAAAAAGGACCTGTACTTCTTGAAGTTTTAACTTATCGCTATAGTGGACATTCACCGTCGGATGCTTCGTCATACCGTTCAAAAGAAGAAGTTGAAGCATGGCAGGAACACGATGGCATCATTTCGTTTGGAAAGAAACTGATCGAAGGTAAAGTCGCCAAACAAAAAGACCTGGATTCAGTTTGGACCGATGTAAAGAGTATTATTTTGGAGATGTTCAAACTCTCTATTAATGAAGAGATCTCTCCTAGAATGGATATCAAAAAACGTCCGGAACAAATTGGAGAGATGATCTTTTCAAATCAGTCCGTTGAGAAAATGGAAGATGTCACGCCAGAGGTCAATCATCCGATGGCTGAAAACCCCAGAGTTATCCAGATCGCTAAAAAAGAACGTTATGCTTTTGATGCAGAGGGAAAAGCTTTCTCAAAAATGAAACAATATCAGCTTCGTGATGGTATATTTGAAGCCATTATCGACCGCTATTACAAAGATCCTACATTAGTTGCTTATGGCGAAGAGAACCGCGATTGGGGTGGAGCATTTGCAGTATATCGCGGACTCACTGAAGCACTACCTTACAACAGATTATTTAATTCACCTATCTCGGAAGCATCAATTATCGGCACAGCTATTGGTTATGCAATGTGTGGCGGACGCGTAATCCCTGAAATTATGTATTGCGATTTTCTGGGAAGATGTGGCGATGAAGTTTTCAACCAGCTACCTAAATGGCAAGCAATGAGTGGAAATGTACTCAAAATGCCTGTTGTAATCAGAGTTTCTGTTGGATCGAAATATGGTGCTCAGCATTCACAAGACTGGACTTCGTTGGTTGCTCATATTCCCGGATTAAAGGTTGTTTTCCCTGTAACTCCTTATGACGCAAAAGGATTGATGAATAGTGCTTTACAAGGTACGGACCCTGTCATCTTCTTCGAAAGTCAACGTATCTATGATATTGGCGAGCAATTCAACAAGGGTGGGGTTCCTGAAGGCTATTACGAAATTGCAATGGGTGAACCCGATGTAAAACGTGAAGGAAAAGACATTACGATTCTCACCATTGGTGCTACCCTGTATCGTGCACTGGAAGCAGCTAAGATTCTTGAAGAAAAATATGGTATGTCGGCTGAAGTAATAGATGCCCGCTCATTGGTTCCATTTAATTATGAAAAAGTAATCGCCTCTGTTAAAAAGACAGGTCGGATTATTGTATCAGGTGATGCCAACTCACGTGGTTCATTCTTAAATGAATTGGCTCGTAATATTACCGAATTAGCGTTTGATTATCTGGATGCCCCTCCCGTTGTTGTTGGTTCACGTAACTGGATTACACCTGCATATGAATTAGAGAGTGCATTTTTCCCTCAACCTGAATGGTTTATCGATGCGATACACGAAAAAATTGTTCCTTTAAAAGGTCACGTTTCGGGACAAAACTTTTCAGATGCAGAGCAAATTCGTAGAGCTAAATTAGGCATATAAATTCAAAAAAAGATTATATTAGCGCATCATTAGAAACCCATTGATTGATTTTTTAATATTGAAAATCAAAGCAATGGGGTTCTATAAATTCTATACTTAAAACACTATTTTATTAATTAATTGACTAACTAAATCGATATGAACTTCTGGACATTATTTCCTGCAAAAGATGAGTTGATTAAATGGTCTGCACAAAACAGCGATGGAGAAACCCGCTTAGTGAATGCGCATTTACATACACCTTATTCATTCAGTGCCTTCACTAATATTCCACAAGCATTAGATATGGCGGTAGCTGAGAATGTTAAAATTGTTGGTATTAACGATTTTTATTCGACAGATGGATATGATGAGTGGGCTTCGGCTTGTGCCGAACGCAAACTATTCCCATTATTTAATATTGAATATATCAGTCTAAATCGCGAAGATCAAGCTGCCGGTATCAAGGTTAATGATCCGAACAATCCCGGACGCACTTATTTGAGTGGCAAAGGTCTCTCTTTTCCATCAAAACTGGATGAGCCTTTTGCATCACAACTCTCACACTTGCGTAAGGAATCGAATCTTCACTCTTTGATGATGTGTAATAAGATTAACCACCTGGTTGATAATTGTCGTGGAGGTTTTGAACTAAATTTTGATGAAATAAAAGCTTCTTTGACAAAAGGAATGGTTAGAGAACGTCATTTAGCTAAGGCATTACGTGAAAAAATTGCTTCAAGATATCACACGGTTGAAGAACAAGAACATTTCTATAAGAGTCTGTTTGGTGGGAAACAACTAAAATCAAGCTTAACAAACACCGCTGCTGTTGAGAATGAGATCAGAGGAAATCTTTTAAAAGCAGGAGGTATTGCATTTATTCCCGAAGATCCAAAAGCATTTCTAGACATGGAAGAAGTGTGTATGCTCATCAGAAATGCCGGAGGCATCCCAACGTATCCCCTACTTGCAGACGATACGAATGGCAAGTTTACCGACTTTGAAGAATCCAAAGAAAGAGTAGCTGAAACGCTCAAAAAAAGAGACATCTTCTCAGTAGAGTTCATCACAACCCGCAACAGTCTTGCTGTTCTGGAAGAATATGCAACCTATTTTAACGAACAAGGATTTGTTGTAACACTTGGTACTGAACACAATACACCGGCAATGGAACCGATCCAGCTCTTTGCCAGAAACAACACCCCTCTAAGTAAAAAATTGTTGGATATAAACTTTCAGGGTGCTTGTATTATTGCTGCTCATCAATATCTGGTAGCTACCGAAGGAACAGGTTATCTGAATAAGAAAGGGAAACCTGATTTAAAAAACCGTGCGTCATATATCACATTGGGTAAGGCGCTAATTGAACATATAATAAAGTCTTAATAATGAATACCATAATGATTAATAAGATTGTTCCTGCCATCAGGATGATTGCATCTAAAGAAAAGGTGTTAACGATTCGGTTAGATGACAGTGAACAATTTCCAAAGTTGAATACTGAAGATTCAGTCCGTTCATTACCTTTTGTAAAAACTGATTCCGGTATCATTGTGATAACCGGGAAAACGGAACCTGAAGATATTATTGCCGAAGTAGAAGTAAAAATCTCTGCCTGGTACACAGCTCATTCTTCACATCCTGATTTTATTCTTCTGGATGGAATGGGATTAATAGCTCTTGCCAATAATGCGTCGGAACTTGATTCATTATTGGGACTACCGGTTGGTGAAGCCAAAACGGTTGCTGGTCGTGTACAAGACAAAATCATAATTGTAACAGGTGGGGCTCAGGGGTTTGGTGGAGGTATCGCAGAATTGCTTTATGCTCAAGGAGCCAATGTTGTGGTTGCCGATCTAAATGAAGAGGCAGGTAAAGGCATGGCAAACATACTGAATACCAACAAACAGACTAATCAAGCCTTCTTTGTAAAAGTGAATGTTTCTGATCCTGGCTCTGTTGAAGAGATGATCACAAACACGGTAAAGCATTTTGGAGGATTAGATGTTATCATCAGCAATGCAGGAATACTTCGTGCCGGTGGACTGGATGAGATGACACCTGAATCATTTGCCTTGATGACGGATGTTAACTACAAAGGTTATTTCTTTTGTGCCAAATATGCTTCATCGGTAATGAAGGTACAATCCAATTTCAGAAAAGATTACTTCATGGATATCATCCAGATTAATTCGAAATCAGGATTAAAAGGGAGTAACCGAAACTTTGCTTATGCCGGTGGTAAGTTTGGTGGCATTGGACTGACACAATCTTTTGCTATGGAGCTTATGCCCAATCGTATAAAAGTAAATTCAATCTGTCCGGGTAACTTCTACGAAGGTCCTCTTTGGAGCGATCCTCAAAAAGGACTATTTGTTCAATACCTTAATGCAGGAAAAGTGCCGGGAGCCAAAACATTAAATGACGTAAAAGCATTTTATGATGCACAGGTTCCTGCCGGAAGAGGCTGTAGAGTTCTGGATGTGGTAAGAGCAATCTTATACGCGATAGAACAGGAGTATGAAACAGGACAAGCCATCCCTGTCACGGGTGGTCAGAATATGTTGAATTAATTCTATTCAAAACATGAAAACAAAAGCTGTTAGATTATATGGAAAGAAGGACCTTCGTCTCGAAGAGTTTGAGCTTCCTCAGATAAAAGAAAACGAAATTCTGGCTAAAGTAATTTGCGACAGTCTTTGCATGTCATCATATAAAGCAGCCAGTCAGGGTTCTGATCATAAAAGAATTCCTAATGATGTAGATATTAATCCGACAATCATCGGTCACGAGTTTGCCGGCGAGTTAGTTGAGGTAGGGTCAAAATGGCAAAGTCAGTTTAAAGTTGGAAATAAATTTTCAATCCAGCCCGCACTAAACTATGTTGATGGACCAGTGGGGATATTAAGTGCCCCTGGGTATTCTTATCGCTTCATTGGTGGTGATGCAACTTATGTGATCATCCCAAATGAGGTGATGGAGCTAGGCTGTCTGCTACCGTATGATGGCGAAGGATTTTATCCAGCTTCTCTTTCAGAGCCGCTTTCTTGCGTGATAGGTGCGATTCACGCAAACTATCATACGACACCCGGATCTTATATTCATAAAATGGAGATCGTGGATGGGGGAAAAATGGCATTACTGGCAGGTGTTGGTCCGATGGGTCTGGCTGCAATAAACTATGTACTCCATCGCGAAGATCGGAAACCTTCATTATTGGTGGTTACTGATATTGATCAAACCCGTCTGGATAGAGCTGCAGGCTTATATTCAGTTGCCTTCGCTGCGTCAAGAGGAATTGATCTTCGATACATTAACACCGCTCTATTTGCAAATCCTATTGAAGATATGAAAGCCTTAACAGGTGGTGATGGATTCAATGATATCTTTGTATTTGCACCAGTGGCACCGGTTATTGAACAAGCAGATGCATTGCTTGCCTTCGATGGCTGCTTAAACTTTTTCGCAGGCCCATCTGACGCCTCATTTAAAGCACCGTTGAATTTTTACAATGTCCATTATGCATACACGCATGTTGTTGGCACAAGTGGTGGAAACACTGATGATATTAAGGAAGCACTTGATATGATGTCCAAAGGACTGGATCCTGCAGGTTTAGTTACACATATCGGCGGAATAAATTCAGTGATCGATGCAACATTACATCTACCCCAGATCCCCGGTGGAAAGAAATTAATCTATAACCATTTGGAAATGCCGTTAACTCCGATTGCAGACTTTGCGGAAAAGGGGAAAAACAATTCGGTCTTTAAACAACTCGCCATAATCTGCGAAAGAAACAAAGGGTTATGGAGCGTGGAAGCCGAAACTTATTTATTGAGAAATGCCGATAAGCTTAATTAATTTTTTGGTTTATCAAAACATCATAAACTGTTAATATTCAAATTAAGGAAGAAGAGACAATGTTGTAACCCAACTTCGTCTCTTCTTTCTTTTAAGATGGTACCCTGAGCCAAAAACCACCCTAAAACAACCATCGAAGACATCCCAGTTTAACAGTTACTACGATAGTAGTCCATCCATACTTCGACTTGTATAGTAAAACCAAGGTAGAATCACATACCAATTAGCTTAGGACTACATCCAGCTTCGATGCTCTGGATAGGGTAATTTTTGATTTGATATCTGAGTTGTTTCCAGGTAACAGAACGTTAAGAAGAGTTTCTAAAGAACTATCATTTAAGGATTTTAGCTCTTGACTTTTAATTATAAATAAATTATTGCATCTTTGTAAAGTATAACGTTTGAATATTCGAATATCATGATTCAAAAAGCGATTAAGCTGAAAACCAAGATTGAAACAAGAGAAGATCTTGTTGATATTTGTAGAGGGGTATTCACAAAGTATGGTTATCATAAAACAACGATAGACGATATAGCTCTTGCAGTGGGAAAAGGAAAAAGTACACTGTATTATTATTTCACTGGAAAAGATGAAATGTATAAAGCTGTAATTGAGCTTGAGTTATCTGAACTCAAGAAGAGATTACTTACAGAGGTTAATAAGAATCATGACCCACAAAGTAAAATTAAAGCGTATATCCTAACCCGGATGGAAACCATTTCCGATTATAAGGTATTGTATTTGGCCGTTAAAGAGCAATCGAAATCACGTTTTGCTGAATCGGATAATATCCATCAGATTTTTAAAGTTCAAGAAATTCAGATTTTGACTGAAATCTTAGAAGCGGGAGTTAACGAAGGATACTTCACTATTCAAGAACCTGAATTTGCAGCAATTGGTCTTATTGCAGCTATACGGGGTATCGAGTTAAAACTATTCTCCAATATTAGAAAACCCGGATTTGACAAAACCCTCGACAATTTGTTAGAAATTGTTTTATATGGGGTGATAAAAAACTAACTATTCATTCTATTAGCCGATCTCCGCAATTAAACGAAGATTTAATCGACAATGTATCTTATTATCATACCTTGATTTATCCTGAAATAAGAATAAACAGATCAAGACAGACATCTAACAGATTGAAATGTTTATTGCATTGTCATTACCAAAACCTTTATGGCTTCTTGTTAATATGTTATAAAATTAAAGTCCGTTAGCTCTCCATTTCAATATGAATGATTAAATTTGTAGATAATAAAAGCCACCTCTTTTTATTTAAACAGCAATAAATAAAGCATTTATATCTACACTATGAAAACAATTAATGAAATAAAGCAATCGGCAAACACTGCAATCCAAATAGAACTCGATACTATCTCAAAATTACAAAACTATGTTGACGATACTTTTGCCGAATGTATTCAATTAATCGGAGAAAGCGAAGGTAGAGTGATCGTCACAGGTGTTGGAAAAAGTGCCATTATTGCTCAAAAGATTGTTGCATCGTTTAATTCTACCGGTACACCTGCAATCTTTATGCATGCAGCAGATGCTATTCATGGCGATCTGGGTATCATTAAAGAGAAAGACATTGTACTCTGCCTGTCAAAAAGCGGAAGTAGCCCTGAAATAAAAGTATTGATCCCATTGATCAGAAATCTGGGACTGGGTACTAAAATAATCGCCATGGTATCTGTTACCAACTCTTTCCTTTCGCAGAACTCAGATTATACGATCTATGCCATGATTGAACGTGAAGCTTGTCCCAACAACCTGGCTCCTACTTCTAGCACGACGGCTCAGATTGTAATGGGCGATGCCATGATGGTAAGTTTGCTTGAATATAGTGGATTCACAACGCATGATTACGCACTAACACATCCAGGAGGCGCCTTGGGTAAAAAACTCTATTTAAGAGTAAGTGACCTATACAAAAATAACGAGCGTCCTTTCGTCTACATTAATGATAAATTGGATAAAATCATTATCGAGATTTCATCGAAAAGACTGGGTGCTACAGCTGTATTAAACGAAAATGGTCAATTAATCGGGATTATCACGGATGGAGACCTTCGGAGAATGCTTGAAAAAACTAAAAACTTTGAACTGATAACCGCAAAAGATATCATGTCGCCTTCTCCTAAAACGGTAGAAGAAGATATTTTGGCTGTTGATGCCTATTCGACGATGAAGAATAATAAAATAACATCACTACTGGTTATGACTGGCCAGGAATACCTTGGAGTAGTGCATATCCACGATATTTTGCGTGAAGGAATTGTTTAGTTTATACAAACAATTCAGACTATAATCATTTTTAAGTATACCGATTTAATATTAATTAAATCAGGATCATACAAATGCTGCTTAAACCGGATCATCAATCATTAAACTATCTCAAGCATGAATGATATAAATTGGTTCTCTTTACAAAATGGGTCAGACATCAGAGGCGTTGCTTCTGAAGGAATTGCAGGACAAGCCATAAATCTAACTCCAGAAGTAGTCGAAAAACTAGCTATTGCTTTTGTTTTATGGCTAAATGAGAAAAGCGAAAAGACGAGTAATCCATTGACAATAGCTATTGGACGCGACTCAAGAATTTCCGGACCAATATTGATGCGTGCATTTATGAATGGGATATTATCCACCGGCTCTAATGGCATAGATTGTGGCATCTCGTCAACTCCGGCAATGTATATGTCGACTATTTTTGAAGAGACTAAGTATGATGGAGCTGTAATGCTTACAGCAAGCCATCTGCCTTTCAATCGAAATGGAATTAAGTTCTTTACCCCTACTGGTGGTCTGGAAAAGAAAGATATAACAAGGATTCTGGAAATTGCGTCTACAAATCCTATCGGCAATGCTTCTATAAGAGGTAATGAATCTCAATATGATCTCATCGCGGCCTATTCTGGTTTCTTAGTTGATACGATCAGAAAAGAAGTAAACCATCCTACTAATTACATGAAGCCTCTGTCAGACTTTCATATCATTGTTGATGCCGGTAATGGTTCAGGAGGTTTTTTTGTTGATAAAGTACTCGAACCGTTAGGAGCTAATACTACGGGGAGTCAATTTCTTGACCCAGATGGTACTTTCCCGAATCACATTCCCAATCCGGAAGACGAAACAGCAATGGAGTCTATTCAAAATGCGGTTCTTGCCCATAAAGCTGATATTGGAATCATTTTTGATACAGATGTTGACCGTTCAGCTGCTGTAGATCATACTGGAACCGGTATTAATAGAAATCGACTGATTGCTTTAATCGCTTCTATTATTCTGGAAGAACACCCCCATTCAACTATCGTTACCGACTCTATCACCTCAGATGGGCTTGCCGCATTTATAGAAACAAAACTTGGCGGAAAACATCATCGGTTTCAACGTGGATATAAAAATGTCATCAACGAGGCTATTCGTTTAAATAAAGCGGGACAGGAATGCTGGCTGGCTATCGAAACCAGCGGACACGCAGCTTTAAAAGAAAACTATTTTCTCGATGATGGCGCTTTCTTAATCACAAAAATATTGGTTAAAGCAGCGCGACTTCGTCAACAAGGTTTAACATTGTTAAGCTTAACGGAGAGCTTACAAACCCCACTTGAAAGTAAAGAGATCCGATTAAAAATATTGGTCCCTGCTTTTAGAGAGTATGGCAATAAAGTTATTACCGATCTTACAGAATACGTTAAACAAGTCAATGGATGGAGTATTGTTCCAAATAACTATGAAGGTATTCGTGTTTCGTGTGACGAGCAATCAGGTAATGGATGGTTTCTGCTGCGTTTATCACTTCATGACCCCGTGATACCGCTAAATATTGAATCAAATCAGGAAGGTGGTGTAGCAGCTATTACCTCAAAACTAACACAATTCTTTAGAAGCTATCGGGAACTTGACAAAAGTCAGTTATAGATATCGATTGAATTATTAAATCTTCGGAATATTTTAGTAGACGCACGATTGTATATCTACTAAAATATTCCGAAGATTTCTCTTTATGATTGAATGAACAGTCGTGGTTTAACAATCATTCAATCTTCTGAAAACAACTATTCTATTAAAAACTAAAGCATTTAGTATTTAAATACATTTCCCTTCTTGTCGGTTTCGATCACCCAACGAAGTGCCGCAATAATCAGCTTATCTTGTGTGGCATCACTAAAAATCCGATTACCATGTCCCATATTCAGATAAATCATTCGATAATCGGTGTTCGTCCATACAACAGGACAATCGCCATCAGGTATTATATCTTTTAATCCAAAGGGGTAGTTTTCGGGGGAAAGACTAACTAATACTTTTATATTTTTACGTTCACGGGGACTTGGTTTCCATTGATACCATTCATTCGTTGGAGAGATAAAGGTATCGGGCAATCCCTTAGTTACCGAGTGGTTCTGATCGTCAACGATTAACTTAGCCGGCATCGGAGGCCAGTTATTACGATAAAAGACTCCACCGCCCAGAAAATCTAATAACCAAGGCCAGTTTGTACTTTGATCGTTATAAGCTGATACATGAAAACCATACCAGCCTCCTCCGTTTTCCATATATTTTCTGAATGCATCACGCTGTGACTGATTATGAGGAAAATCATTTAGCATCATCACTAACTGGTAATTTTTTAATTTGGCATCATTCAGATCAGCCATATTGCTGGTAGTGTCGAAAACGAAACCATCACCCACCGTAAGATCCTTAAAGAACTTTATAGCATCAACGGCAAATTCAACGTGCGCAGGTTCAACCTTTTTACTATAAAACGCCAGAACTTTGAACCGGGGAAATTGTGCATTGGATGTGGCGCTAAATAAAAGCACCACAATGACCACTAATACGCTTTTAAAATAATAATTCATCGTGTTTCGTTTGTTTAGTTGCCACCATCACAGAGATATGGCTTAAGTTAATATTAAATAGTTTTATTGTTTTAACGTAGATTTATTTTTCAGATACCCAAAGAATAGCATTACGAACCATGGTTTTAAACGATTCATTTTTAAGGAGGTTCGCATGATGCCCCATCAGAAAGTAAACGTTACGAGCTTTCATTTTTTCATTGATCCATACCACCGGATGGTCTCCCATCTTAATGGTTGAAGCAGGATTATACGTCGATTCGTCTACTGTTGCCAGCACATGTACATTGGGGCGTGGATTTTTATTAAACGTATACCATTCATCATCAGGAATTACAAATGACACCGGAACGCCTTTCATCACAGGATGATTTTTATCTTCAACATTTACAGTACCCGATGCTGTCGCAGCTATATAATTATCAAATCGGATTCCGCCCATGAAATCGGAAAACCAGTTCCACATAGGATATCCGTCAAACTCACCCAATAAGGTAGCATGATGAAAACCAACCCAGCCTCCCCGGCCCTCTTCTATGTATTTTATAAATGCGGCTTTGGCTTTTTCGTCCCAGGTATATGGAGGATAATTCAACTGGATAACGACTTTATAGTTCGATAGAAGATGTTCATTTATATCATTGGCATGATTGATCACGGTGATCTCAAAGTTCTTTTCAACAGCAAGTTGATGCAACCAATCAAGAGCTGCAACAACAAAACCTTCATGCTGTCCGCCACGTTCAGTAAGCACTAATGCCTTAAATTTTGGAGCTTTTGCAAATACGTTGGAACTAGTTGCAAACAGGGCAATCACCATTCCAATAAAAAAAAGGTGTTTAAGCGTTTTTCTTTTCATATCTTTTTATTTATGATCTTATTTCTTTGATGACATCGCAGTAATAGCTTGTAAAAACCATCCGGTATGAGGTATCCATTGTTCACTCCACCGCCATTCATTTCCGTTATCTTCCACTTTAAAATCAATACCCGAACCATCTCCGCGCCCATCTTTGCCGGTGATACCATTAGAAATTCCACCCCTACCCGATCCATGTCCATACATCGAGCTCATATGAGGTACATTGTTTCGTCCATAGCCATACATCATACAAATATTATAAGGATTACATCCCAGTACCCAAGAAATCAGATTCCCTGCGTATTCAGCAAGTTCTGGAGTCACACCTTGTGGAGTCTTTCCCGGATAGACCAGACGCCCTCCAACAATAACCGCAGCCGCTAATGAGCCCAGACGGGCATCTTCACCCTGCCACCACCATCCACTTTCATTTTCATGGGGAATAAAAAAACCATTCTGTACTTTGCCTTTATACAGAAAACTTTGACGTGCATAACCAAAAGGATTGACAACTTCATGCGTTACTTTCAGGTTGTAATCGAGGGCTGTTTTTATCGTACGAAGGGCTATTTTTCTATATGTTTTATCAACCTCTTTATCCAGATAACGAGCCAGCGAGATGATAGGTAGTCCAGCATCAGCTGCATGCCAGAAGGGTCTGTTTGAATCATTGGCAATAAAATATCCTTCAGGAGAAAGACGTTTTGCCAGATTCTGCATCCTCTTCCGGGCTTCATCACAATAAATATCTTTATTGGTTGAAATCCAAAGTTCAGAAGCAGCCATCAATGCACAATAATCATCAATGACATTGTCTTTGCCATCATCAGCATACTTAGTACTAAATTTCTGAAGATGAGCAAACGCACGTTCAGCTGCATCCAGATATTGCTTTGAAGTAAAATCGCCATTTCTGTTCCAACGAGAGATCCGAGCCAAAGCAGCAATGGCCATTCCGCCACCCTCGCGATAAGCGCACTGATAGTCAGAAGTAGTTTTACTATCAGCCAGCAATCCTACCACACGACGAGCGTTGGGGTCTTTATTGAAATAGCTGAAAACCGTCATGTAGAAATATCCTTCAGGCGAGAGCGAACGCATGATATAATCGGCGCCATATAAGGCTTCATTCATCAATGGTTCTTTCGAACCGATCTGGGTTAATAAGTCAGGAATCATTTCGGAGGTATTCACCATAGACCATGTCACCATAGGAATCTGTTGAGGTGACATAAAATTAGTGTATGCCAAATGCGAGAAATATTTGCTTACATCGCCTGAAGCATCACACCAGCCACCGTGAAGATCGACTGTTTTATTACTTCCATAGAGGATAAGATTCTTATCAGCCTCTAATTCCTGCGGTGAATTTGCTCGTTGATGATTAAAGAAATTTATAATGGCTGGAATCGCAACCTTTCCAAGTGCATCTTGTTCAATTTTGAAATCGTACGAATCAAATAACTTTCCGTTTTGTTGAATCCGAATTTTGTAATAGCCGGGTTGTTGAAAGGAAGTAAAATCAGCCCGACTATACCAAACATTCGTCTGCCAATCTACTACCTGTTCCGATTTTTTCAATTTTCCGGTAAATACGGTCTGATCAGTAATGGCATCGATAATCTGAAATGAAGTGTTATTAGCTAATATTTTATCACTTTTAATCATAGCTGACTTCGGGCCATCTAAATTAAATGCAACCTGATTAGAAAGCACTGTAATCTCTTTGCTTAATGACTGATCCAAATCCTTCTGTTCTTTGTTTTCTACTTTCGAAGCAGCCCACAAAATAGCATCACGCATTAGAATTGTAAAATTAGGATCAGAACATATAGATTTATCATGTCCGATACCAATATATAATACACGATTATACTGAGGATTAGTCCAGATAATAGGATGATCTCCCATTGGTTTTGATGGTTTATATGATGTTTCATCGGCTGATGCTAATACATGGACATTAAGACGTGGACTCTTATTGAATTCATACCACTCATCACGAATCGTAAAGGAAGCCGGCAAGTTTTTAGTAACAGGATGACTTCGGTCTTCAATTATCACGTTCCCATTTTGGATAGCAGGATGTGGAGAGTATACTATGTTGCCCATTAATTTTTCAAACCACTGCCAGTAGGGTGTTTGGGGATCAATAAACTGTTTTCCGGTAAGACCCGCTGCATGAATACCAATCCATCCTCTTCCTTTTGAAATAAACTGCTGCAAGGCAAATTGTTGCTGTTGTGTCATATCAAAAGGCGCCAGATGCAGTTGAATAAATACATGGTAGTTTGCCAGATTATTTTCAGTAATCACATTTGCATCACGAGTAAAGTCTATTTCAAATTGATTAGAAGAAGCGATTTCCTTGAAAAATTGTTTTGCCGCAAGAATCATTGGATCATGATCAGGATCACTAGATGCAACGACAAGAATCTTAACTTTCTGGGTTTGGGCTACAATTGTTGAACTCAATCCAACTACAAAAATGATGAAAGGAATAAGATGTACTATAAATAGGCGTATTAATGTTTTCATTTAACAAATTTTGAAGCTTTTAAAATAATAGCACGGTTTACGATCTAAATTTACAACCAATATTTATAAACGCCAAAAAATTATAGAATTGACTTCCTGATCTTTCGTCATTTTAAATCAATACTGCACATTTTGCAATCCTAAATAAAAAAAAGGCTGAGAATATTCTTTTTGCTTTATTCTCAGCCCTTTATATCTTAATCAATAAAAATGTTAGATTTTTATTTTACCGTTTACAATCAATAAAATCTCATCTTCTATCATTTTAGTTTTAGTTTCAATCTCAGTACCTTCTGCCAAGACCTTTTCAACAAAAGCTTTGTCTTTCAGTCCTGAAGCATTGATTTTAACATTCAAAAAGGCTCCCATTACTGCAGATCTGGCACATAAAGCCCCAACACCAGCATCGGTGACAGAGTTAGGATTTCCAGTTTCAGCCATGGCCTTGATCAGTTCAAGAGAACGAAAGGTAACTTTCATTACCCGAAATGGGATTTCAATAGCATAACGCGTAGCCTCCTGGATAGCAATCGTTCTGACCAGTATTTCTTCTTCATTTCCTTTTGGAAGAGCAAATGCATCCATTATTTTATTAAATGCATGCGTATCTTCATCCACAAGATAAAGTAACTCATCTTTGATTGCCTGACCTTTTTC
>JAHEYR010000249.1 GCA_023251485.1 Bacteroidales bacterium | reverse complement strand
GCACGAGTCTCGCTCTATATAGCGAGACAGGTGCGAGACATGTGCGAGACACGTGCGAAACACGTGCGAGACGCATACACTTTATATACTCTTCATCCAGGGCTATTCTACCCTTTATCCTTAAGTGTTGTCTTAAGTGTATCAGGAGGTTCTTTCGAGATTCGAGTATATTCAAATAAGTGTTTGGGGCTAGATTTCTCCCAAGAGGCCGAAATGGCGGGAGGGCTTTTCGGCAAAAAATATGGGTAGTATGTAAAAATCGAAGAATGGTATCTTTATTTATGCTCGTTAAGGATTCCGATCAATGGAATGATCTGCTGTTCGCGATACTGTTTGTCTTTAAAATGTTTCACAAATTCGCGATTGATCTGATAGAGCTTACTCATAAAAGTATCTTCGGGATAGGTGTTTTCGTCGGTAAACTCAACGTCTTCGGCATTGGTGAAGTTCAGTTCGCAATAGGCTAGCTCCATATCATCACCATCGTCATTCAGAAAGAGCATCGGCAATCCGTGTGTACGACAGATAACCGGTCGCGAAGGGTAGATGGAACAGGCATGATCTTTTAAAAAAGTACAGGGATCTTCTCTATCGGTGATGGTTTCAATTTCCGGAATTCCATCAGGTGTCAACTCATTGAGGATGGCATAATATTCTACAGGAAGGATGTTGAGGTTAAGGCAGCATTGATCGCATCCCTTTTTGCATTCGAGATGTTTGTGGTGCTCGGCTGATAATTTATTACTCAGCTCATCAATTTCGAGACGGAGCGCATAATAAAGATCGATCTGTTTTTTTGCAGCAGCATTCATATTGAGAACTGAAATTATTACACCCGTAGGGGCAAATGGATTTATTTTTTTGCAAAAATACAAGAAGAAATTATGCTAGGCGAAGGAGTAAAAAGTTATTTTTGCAGGGATAAAGCCCTATAGTGCTTGAATTGGCCTACCAATTAGCGTATTATCAATAAAATATTATTGATAAATTTGTTAAAACGATTTTTCATTGCTACCTTTGCACCCCTTTATTGGGATAAATGTTTTAATGCAACAATTTAAAAAAGCCGATGAATACTTTAAGCTACAAAACAGTTTCTGCTACAAAAGAAACAGCCAACAAACAATGGTTGGTTATTGACGCAGAGGGCGAAGTGTTGGGAAGACTGGCTTCTAAGGTTGCTATTTTGTTGAGAGGTAAGCACAAAACGTGTTTTACTCCTCATGCAGATTGTGGCGACTATGTTATCGTAATCAACGCTGAGAAGGTTCGCCTGACCGGGAAAAAGTTGACCGATAAGCAGTACATCCATCATACTGGCCATCCGGGAGGACAGCGCGCTCGTACTCCACGTCAGTTACTTGCAACCAAACCTTTTGCCCTTGTTGAAGAGGCAGTAAGAGGAATGCTACCAAAAAACACATTAGGAAGAGAACTTTTCAGAAACCTAAAGGTGTTTGTAGGTCCTGAGCATAATCATGAAGCTCAGCAACCCAAAACAATTAAATTTAACGAAATTAAGTAATCAGTATGGAAGTCATCAATGCTTTAGGCAGAAGAAAGACTGCGGTTGCACGTATTTATTTGAAAGAAGGTTCAGGAAATATAATCGTTAATGGACGCGATTATAAAGAATATTTCCCAGTAGCTATTCTTCAGTATGTAGTTCGCCAGCCACTCGAAATTGCTAATGTTGTTGAGAAATACGACATTAAAGTAACACTAGATGGTGGTGGATTCAAAGGACAGGCTGAAGCAGTTCGCCTGGCTATTTCACGCGCACTTGTAGAAATTGACGAAGAAATTCGCCCTGCTCTGAAATCAAAAGGTCTTATGCGACGCGATCCACGTATGGTTGAACGTAAGAAACCTGGTCAGAAAAAAGCCCGTAAGAGATTCCAGTTCAGCAAACGATAGTATTCGTTTGAAAGAAAAGGAAAGTTTAGTATCTAAATTGCTGAGACTTCTTTTTGAGAACTACTTAGCAATTGTCACTAACAGAAGGTAAACTTTAAGAAAAAAATTAATGGCAAGAGTATCATTTGAAGAATTGCTGGACGCAGGTGTACATTTCGGACACCTTAGGCGTAAATGGAATCCTAATATGGCTCCATATATATTTATGGAACGTAACGGCATCCATATTATCGACTTATACAAAACTATAGCTAAAGTCGATGAAGCTGCTGCAGCCTTGAAGCAGATTGCAAAATCAGGCAAGAAAATATTATTTGTAGCAACAAAAAAACAAGCTAAAGATATCGTTGCAGATCATGTCAAGAAAGTTGGCATGCCATATGTGACTGAGCGTTGGCCTGGTGGTATGTTGACAAACTTTGCAACTATCCGTAAGGCGGTTCGCAAAATGTCGACTATCGATAAATTGTTGAATACACCAAACTACACAAGTATCTCTAAACGTGAGCGTCTACAGATTTCTCGCGAAAGAGCTAAACTTGAAAAGAACTTAGGTTCTATCTCAGATTTGAATCGTTTACCCGCTGCATTATTTATAGTGGATATCTCGAAAGAACGTATTGCTATTGCTGAAGCCAGGAGATTGAACATCCCTACTTTCGCTATCGTTGATACTAATTCAAATCCTAACCTTGTAGATTTTCCAATCCCTGCAAATGACGACGCTTCAAAAGCTATCTCTTTGATCGTTTCGAAGATGATTGAGGCTATTGAAGAAGGTCTGATGGAACGCAAAATTGATAAAGATAAGCGTTCTGATGATGAAGGGGCTGATTCAGATAATAGTGGTGAAGGTCGTTCTTACGACATTGACGACGAGGAAGATCCTGAACTGAAAAAACTTGCTAAACAAAAAGCAGGTGATGAAGGTGAAGCGATGAAACGCCCTCGTAAACCTGCTGCAGGTGGTAATCGCGGACCCGTTCGCAAGCCAGCTGGTGGTGGTGCTCCAAAGAAGAAATTTTAACTCTAAAGAGAGAATAATATGGCAAATATAACTGCTGCCGACGTTAACAAACTGCGCCAGATGACCGGTGCAGGAATGATGGACTGCAAAAATGCACTCAAAGAAAATGACGGCGATTTCGAAAAAGCAATTGAATTCCTTCGTAAAAAAGGTCAGAAATTAGCAAATAAACGTGCTGACAAAGACGCTAATGAAGGTATTGTTTTAGCTAAGACGAATGCTGATCAGACTTATGCAGCTGTATTGATGTTAAACTGCGAAACCGATTTCGTTGGTAAAACTGAAGATTTCGTAAACTTCGCTAAGTCTATCATTGATCTTGCTGCTGAAAAAGCTCCAAAATCATTAGACGAACTGAAAGCTTTAGATCTTAATGGCCATTCTGTTGAAGATAGCCTGACTGATTTAATTGGAAAGACTGGCGAGAAGATGGAGATTGCTCACTTTGAAGTAATCGAAGCTCCTATCGTTTTCTCTTACAATCACCACGGTAATCGCTTAGCTACTATTCTTGGATTAAACAAGAAAGATGTTGCTGAGATCGCCGCTATCGGTCACGAAGTTGCTATGCAGATCGCTGCTATGGCTCCTATCGCTGTTGATAAGGATGATGTAGATCAGGAAACTATTCAGAAAGAAATCGAAATTGGTAAAGATGTAGCTCGTCAGGAAGGTAAACCTGAAGAGATGCTCGAGAAGATTGCTTTAGGAAAACTTAATAAATTCTACAAAGAGAATACACTTCTCAATCAGGAATCTATTAAGGATAACAAAGTTACGATTCGCGAAATGCTTACCAAAGCAGATAAAGTACT
>JAHEYR010000077.1 GCA_023251485.1 Bacteroidales bacterium | reverse complement strand
GCAATCCTTTTCAGGATTCTTCAAAATAGTAATTCCCAGTTGTCCTATTTTAAAGATCATTTTCGAGGGTGGTTCATCTGCTATCTCTGTCGAAGGTTGCGTATTCGGCGTATTGACAGTTGTCGGTTTGGTCTCTTGAACCGGCATTGTTGGGCCTTCTGTTTTTACCACATTCGTTGTTTTAGGAGAGGTGTTTGTAACAACCTTCTCCTTTGCAGGTGAAGTTTCCTTTAACGTGGAATTATCAATTGCCGAACCCGAGATCTGCTCAGGTTGTATGTCGTTAACTTTAGCTGTTGAATCTGAAACAGTCGTAGTTGAAGGGGCAGATACTATATTCGTAGTATCTGAAGTGGAAGCGATTGCTTTTTCTTTAAAGAATTTGGTATAAACAAGCCAACAACCTGTTGCTAAAAGGATGAGTGCAATACCAATGACCAGAATCGGAATGAGTTTTCCTTTTTTTGTTTCAGCATTAGAAAATCCATTCGATTGAAATGGAGGGGGATAACCGATTCCGCTGTTTTGATATTGATCTTCAGAAGGTGGAACCGGTTCGTTGTAGGGTTTATAAGATTCATTTTGAGGTATCTCTGGACTTTGTTTTTCAGAAGATATATCGACTTCTTTCTCTATCTTATACCCGCATTGTTGACAAAAAAGATCTCCCTCGATGAGAGAGGCTCCACATTGAGGACAAAATTTCATACTATACTTTTTATTTAAGTGTTACTAAAATGCACTCATCCGGGTAGCAAAGAAAACACCAAGAATCACTCCCAGAATAAAAACTACAATGATCTGTATAACAATCAGAACAATAATAGAAACGATCAGATATCCTGCTGCTTTATGTTGAGGAGTCCGCATTATGATAGGCATCCCTTTATACATAAGTGCGATGGAATAGATGCCAATCAAGAATACGATGGGTTGAAATCCGGGTATTAGAAAAAACAGACCGGCAACCCAGTATGGGGTCATAGAATAGATTACTAATTGTAAGGAACGACCAAAATCCTTTACCGAATCAAAACTGGTAGCTAGTATATTCACGACATAAGCGGTGAGGTAGACTGATAAAAAACCGCCTATAAAGCTCGACAATGCTTGTTGCAAGCCCATAGAGGGACTCTTAAAAGTATAACCCATCGCCTTTACTCCTATAAACCCATAAGCAATAAAACTACAGACTGCAGGAATGAGTAGTAGGATGATGGCATAAATAAACAGTTTCTGTGTCACAGGCGTTTCATTCAACACGTTTACCCATTCACTCTTGGGCTTAGTCATCATATTAATTACCCGCGACACGAATCCGCTATCAGATTGAATGGCACCATACTTCGGTTGTTGATATGGCTGTTGATAAAATTGTTGACTATTCTCCTGTTGATATTCTTGTTGTTGGAAAGGTTGCTGATAGAAACTTTGAGCAGACTCGTTAGGAAAATTGGGAATAGCTTGGGGAGGTTGTTCTATTGTGGATTGCGGTTGATCTATTTGTAATGGGGTTCCACATGCCCCACAGAACCTGGCACCGATTTTAAGTTCTACACCACATGAAGGACAAAATTTCATAATACACTGATTTAAGATTGAATATATTTATTTCGAAAACAAAATGATTCAAAGCTGTCAGTTGGTCAATGAAAGATCCAAAATAGTTTAATGAGGTATAACAAATATAAAATAAAACTCCTCTTAAGTCAAGAGGAGTTTTATTAATTTTACTTAATATCAATGATTTATAACCTTTCTAAGAAAGGGAAGATGCAAAGTTAATCTACAATTTCGAAATCCATCTGCTTCCGTGCCAGTTCAACACGTTTCACAATGATCCGTACTTTATCTCCCAATCGGTAGATCCGTCCGCGACGAGAACCTATTACCCGATAATTTTCCTGATCCAATACATATGAATCATCAACCAGCGTGCGTAATGCCACCATCCCTTCGCATTTAAAGGCATCGATCTCGACATAGATACCCCATTTGCTCACGCCCGAAATAACACCCGGAAACTCTTTACCGATCTTGTCTAGCATGTATTCAGCTTGCTTGTATTTGATAGAGGCACGTTCAGCTTCAGCCGCACGACGTTCCATATCTGATGAGTGAATACATTTTTCTTCATACTCATTAACGGTGACAGAAGATCCACCATTCATATAACGTTCCAGCAAACGGTGAACCATTAAATCGGGATAACGTCTGATAGGAGAGGTGAAGTGTGTATAGTGTCTGAAAGCTAATCCATAATGGCCAATATTCGTTGTGCTATATTCGGCCTTCGCCATCGTACGAACAGCAATGGTTTCAATCAGTGTCTCTTCACCCTTTCCGGTGATCTGTTCAAAGAGTTTATTTAATGAAAAGGCGAGACCCTTTTGCGAATTGGTTTTGACGGAGTAACCCAGTTTACCTACAAACTCTACAAAAGTTGCCAGCTTAGCCGGGTTGGGTTCATCGTGAACGCGATAGACGAACGTCTTTGCCACATCTTTGCCTGCCACCTTGCCTACATGTTCTGCGACACGCTTATTAGCCAGTAACATAAAATCTTCAATCAGCTTATTCGCCTCCTTTTGTTCTTTTAGGAAAGCCTCAATAGGATGTCCGTTTTCGTCAATCTTAAATCGTACCTCCTGCGATCTGAAAGCAATGCTTCCATGTTTAAATCGCTCATCACGCAAACAGGTAGAAAGCTTGTTCAGTGTCATTAACTCATCTTTATAATCGCCTTCACCACCTTCAATCATGGCCTGCACCTCTTCATAGGCATAGCGACGACTAGAGTTGATCACTGTCTTACCAATCCATTCTCCCAGAATATTTGCATGGTCATCCAGCTCCCAAACCACCGAATAGGTGAGTTTGTCTTCATGAGGACGCAGTGAGCAGACCTTGTTTGATAACTTCTCAGGAAGCATCGGAATGGTACGGTCGACCAGATAAATGGAAGTGCCTCTTTCGTAAGCCTCCGCATCTATCTTTGTTCCGGGGCGCACATAATAAGAGACATCCGCAATATGTACACCAACCTCCCAATGTCCGTTTTCCAGTTTACGCAATGAAAGCGCATCATCAAAGTCTTTTGCATCTTCAGGGTCGATGGTACAAGTCCATATCGGTCTGAAATCTCGTCGTTTATTGATCTCTTCTTCAGGAATGGCTTCGGGAATAGTATCAGCCTCTTTCTCTACCTGCTTCGGAAAAGCAACCGGGAAGTCGTACGAAGCGAGAATAGAATTCATCTCAACATCATTCTTTCCGGGATCACCCAATACCGCGATAATCTCTGCTACCGGGTTCTTCGACTCATCAGGCCAGTCAAGAATCTTGACCACTATCTTCTGTCCACTCTTAGCCTCTTTTAATGAATCCTTTGGAATGATAAAATCTACATTGATATTGGGTTCGTCTGGAATCATATAAGCCAGATGGGTCGAAACCTTCAATATTCCGACATACTGTTTTCTGAAACGTTCCAGTACTTCAATAATCACACCTTCGGGCTTCTTGCCTCTCCGTTTCGGGAACAGTCTGACTTTTACCGTGTCGCCATGAAATGCATGAAACACGTTGTTATAATCAATAAAAATATCTTCAGGGGCATTTGGAACAATGAGATAAGCTTTTCCTGTTTGCTTCATATCTACTTTTCCAACAACCTCATTAGCCGCAATTGCATCGTTCAGCAGGTCGGGATTGATCTTGTATTTTCCTCTTTTCGATTCTACAATCGCGTTCTTATCACACAGCTCCTCAATGATGGTATTCACCAAAAACCTGCTAGCCTTGTCGGAGATGCCCAATTCTGCAGATACTTGTTTAAAATTAAATGCCCGAAATGGACTATTCGTAAAAACATCAAAAACTGATTTCTTAAAGCTATTCTTTCCTAAGTCAAGCCCTTGGCTCACTTTGTTTTTTTTCTTTGATTTCATATAAAAACCTTATTTATTCAAAAGCAGCATCAACTAATTTACAAACGCTGCCTGTTTTATTAACAATTGAAAACCAATTTCGATTGCATTAAACCATTACATTTTCAGCGTCGGTATGGCATTAATCAGCCCCCGTGTATAGTCAGAACTTGGATGATTATATACCGCATCGGCATCACCCTCCTCCTGAATGCGTCCGTTACGCATCACAATCAGTCGATCCGACATATATTTTACCACATTCAGATCGTGTGATATAAAGATATAGGTAAATCCAAGGTCAACCTTCAATTGATTTAAAAGATTTAACACCTGTGCCTGTACTGATACATCGAGTGCAGAGACTGATTCATCACAAATGATGAAACGTGGCTGTAGTGCTAATGCTCTGGCAATACAAATCCGCTGACGTTGTCCTCCGGAGAACTCATGCGGATAGCGATAAAAGTGTTCGGGCTTTAGTTGAACCTTTTCGAGTAGCTCCATTGCTTTTTCCTGACGTCGCTGATTCGAATCATGTAATCCATGAATTCGCATCGGTTCAGTAATGGCTGTTCCAATTGTCATTCTAGGGTTGAGCGAAGAATAAGGGTCTTGAAAGATGATCTGCATATCTCTTCGTCTTCCTCTCAGTGCCTTAGAATTCAAGTGCATGATCTCCTCACCATCAAACAAGATACTTCCCTCAGAAGGTTCGGCCAGTCGAAGAATAGAACGCCCCAGGGTAGTCTTTCCGCAGCCCGATTCACCAACCAGCCCGAGTGTCTCCCCCGGATATACATCAAAACTCACATTGTCAACCGCTTTTACAAAACCTTTCGTCCTTGCTAATATGCCCGACTTTATTGGAAACCAGGTCTTCAGCCCCTTCACCGTTAGTAAGGGTTGCTGATCATATAGTTTCTGATGTCGTGCTTTCCGTTCTTCAATTGTAATCTCTCTTACCGAAATATTCGGCTCATGATGATTGTTTGCATTACCCATAAAATCAGATACACTCAACAACCGTTCCGGTCGTTTTCCAAGTGGAGGTCTACAAGCAAGTAGTCCCTTTGTGTAAGGATGTTGTGGGTTGCGAAACAACTCTTTAACCGTTCCTTGCTCAACAATATGGCCTTTATACATCACCACCACTTCGTGTGCAAGCTGAGCCACCACACCCAGATCGTGGGTGATAAAGATCACCGCCATTTTATATTTTTCCTGAAGTTGACGAATCAGCTCAAGAATACTCTTCTGAACTGTCACATCCAATGCTGTAGTGGGTTCGTCAGCAATCAGCAAGGCCGGATTACAGGCCAATGCCATTGCAATCATCACTCTTTGTTTCTGCCCACCTGACAGTTGATGCGGGTAGGTATCGTAAACCGCTTCAGGACGTGGCAACAATACTTCCTTAAACAATTTGATACATTCATTTCGGGCTTCGGCTTTCGATAAGCGTTTGTGTTGAATCAGTACCTCTGCGACTTGTCTTCCACAACGCATCACAGGATTGAGTGATGTCATCGGTTCCTGAAATATCATCCCGATACGGTTTCCCCTGATCGTCTGCATCTGCCTTTCATTCAGCCCAATCAATTCAACAGGTTCCTGTCCCTCCTCCGCAAACAGAATGCTACCGCTCGAGATGTTTGACACCTTTTCGGGGAGCAAGCCCATGATAGAAAGGGCAGAGACACTCTTTCCCGAACCCGATTCGCCAACAATACCTAATGTTTGACCTGATTTTACAGAGAAAGAAACACCCTCTACAGCCTTTACTATAGCATCTTCAGTACGAAACTCAATCGTTAATTGATCAACCTTAAGCAGAAATTCCGACATTTAAAGCGTTTTAGATAGTCAAAGATACTTTGAAAAGAGAGAAGTTGGCACAAAATGCGAGATCAAAAATAAAAAAGAGATGAATCCTGATATGCATTTTAAAACGCACTACCTTTGAGAAACCACTGATATCGAATCATTCATCAACAAAATCATTTAACTATATTGGCTATTTTTTACTTCGTAAATCTTGCCACAATTTCTACACGATATTGTCAATCTCTTTTTCCCGCGACTCTGTCAGGCCTGTGGTGATGCTTTGTCACCCAATGATGATCAGGTTTGTTTGTCGTGCATGTTTCATCTCCCTTACACAAATTTTCACAGCATACCCGATCATCCCATGGCCCGGTCATTGTGGGGAAGAGTGCCCTGCGAAGGTGTTGCTGCCTATCTCTTTTTTCGCAAGGGTAGCAAAGTACAACATTTATTGCACCGGCTCAAATACAAGGGACAATATCAGGTAGGAATATTTCTGGGACAGTTATATGGACAAATCCTGGTCAACCAATCTCCTTTCAATACTGCCCAACTCATTATTCCGGTTCCCCTTCATCCAAAACGCCAACGCGAAAGAGGTTACAATCAAAGTGAGATGTTTGCTAACGGGTTAGGAAAAGTCATGGGGATCAGTGTTTGTACTCAAAACCTCATCAGAAATTCTAACTCCGAAACTCAAACCAGAAAGAGTCCAACAGATCGATGGGATAATGTGAAACAGATTTTTTCAGTTATAGACCCCGAAGCACTTGAAGGCAAACATATCCTGCTGGTTGATGATGTGTTCACTACCGGTGCTACCATCGAAGCCTGTGCCACAGCACTGATAGCAACCTGTAATGTCAGGATATCTGTCGCCACTATTGCTTATGCCGTATAGTTACTCTTTCACTCTTCCAGGACTTCTTCGATTTTTCCCCTGGCTACCAGCAATATCATCTCCCAGATCTTCACGCGCTTCCCTGGCAATCAGTTCAAGCTTTTCCACTATTTCAGGATACATCTTGCTCACATCATATCGTTCACCCGGATCGCGACGCATATCATAGAGTCCCCCTGTAAAGTTGAAGTTTTCATTAGCTCCACCCGGCATCCCATCTTTTCCGGGTAGAAATCCTTCATATGTGCGACCTGGATGGTTAAATACCAGCTTAAATGTTTCATTTCGAACCGCCTCCAGACTGTTTCGTCGATAGTAGTAGAGAAACGATTTACGTGGATTCTCTTCAAAGTTGCCCATCATCAAGGGTAAGATATTGACCCCGTCAATTTTCTTTTTTGGAAGTGGGGCGCCTGCTATAGTAGCAATTGTTGGGAGGATATCAATTCCCGAAGCCAAGTTATTACAGACCAATCCCTCCGGAATCTTTCCTTTCCAACGCATGATACAAGGCAATCGTTGACCGCCTTCGTACGAAGTTCCCTTTCCTTCACGAAGCCCACCAGTACTCCCTGCATGATTGCCATAATTCAGCCAGGGACCATTATCCGAAGTAAAGATTACCAGTGTATTGTCGTCTAATTTCAAATCCTTTAATGCCTGTAGAATTTGTCCCATGCTCCAGTCAATTTCCATCATCACATCGCCATAGAGCCCCTGTTTAGACTTTCCCTTGAATTTATCTGATACGGCCAAGGGAACATGTGGTAGGGGTTGAGCCAGATAGGCAAAGAAAGGATGGCTTTTATTCCGACGGATGAAGTCGATCGTCCTTTCCGTAAACTTCGTTGTAAATTGCGTTATATCGGGCGAAGTGGCAATCACTTCATCACCTTCAATTAAGGGGAGCGGTGGATAGTAGTTCTTTGTCACCGGATGATTGGGCGACATATCATGCGAATAGGGGATGCCATAGAACTCGTCGAAGCCGTGATGAATGGGTAGGAATTGTTTCTGATATCCCAGATGCCATTTACCGAAGGCTCCACAGGTATATCCTTTTTCTTTGAGTACGCTGGCAATAGTCTCCTCCTCTTCACTGATTCCGATCTTTGCAGTATGGTCAATAGCACCACTCATCCCAATTCTGTTGGGGTAACAGCCTGTGAGAAGTCCTGCTCTGGAGGCACTTGAAACAGCTTGCGGGGAGTAGAAGCTCGTAAAGAAGACTCCTTCTTTGGCCATTTTATCAATATTAGGTGTTTTATACCCTTGAGCACCAGTGAGGGTAAGATCGCCATAACCCATATCGTCGAGGTAAACAACAATAAAATTAACAGGCCGGATTGGTTTCTTGGCTTGAATAGGCTGATAAGCCAGCAAACCAGCCAATCCCATTGTATAAGGAAGCAAAAGTTTCATCGGATGATTTTTTCATTAAAAAGTAAAACAGGCTGTCTAAATGTTTTAGCAATAAAAATTAAGAAGCCTTCGTTGATGCAAAAAATAGAAATAGAGATAGTAAAGCTAGTTAAAAAAGCAAACAAAGAATCCGTTGTTATCAACTAACTAACAATAAAAATTTATACATTTGAACAAGAACAAATAGTCAACATTTAAGCTACATCACGCAACAAAATCAGTCCTTCAATCATGGAAGAAAACCAGAACATCCCTGAGCCCGAAAACACAGAAGAAACAACAGCAACAGTTGATCAACCAACCGAAAAGAAAATAAAATTACCCGAAGTGACGATTGAGTCCTTACAATATCTTCACACTGCTGCCAAGTGGGCACAGTTTCTTTCCATCATGGGATTTATCTCCGTGGGGATATTATGTTTGGTTGGGATAGTGTTGGGAATTGTCTTAAGCATTACCGACAAGATGGCTTCATTTCCATTCCCTGTTCCGGCTGGATTATTAGGATTTATCTATATTATTATTGCGTTTGTCTACTTTTTTCCGGCACTATATCTTTACAGATTTTCGACAAGCACAACCCGTGCGCTGGTATTAAAAGACACACCATCGTTGACCGATGCAATCAATAACCTAAAGAAGATCTTTAAGTTTATAGGCATTGCCACCATTGTAGCGATATCACTTTATATCCTGATTATTATTGGTGCGGTTGTATTTGGTTCATATATAGCAACGCATGGTGGGCTTAATCAATAATTTAAATAGTAATCCCTTTTCAACAATGAAAATTAAAATATCACTATTCTTATTCTTCGTGTTTGCAGGATTTCTAGCAAATGCACAAGTTCATGGACTCGTATTTGATGTCACAACCTATGGAGCAAAGGGCGATGGAAAGACATTGGATTCACCGGCTATCAATAAAGCCATTGACGCGGCAGCCGAATCCGGAGGAGGTACTGTCTATTTTAAAGCCGGCACCTATCTCAGTTATTCTATTCATTTGAAAAGCAACATCACTCTGTTTATTGATCAGGGAGCGACACTTCTGGCCGCCGACTCAGTAGGATATGATCCTGCAGAACCTAATGAATGGTCGAAATATCAGGATTTCGGTCATAGTCATTGGCACAATAGCTTGATATGGGGCGAAGGACTAGAGAATATTTCCATCCTTGGTCAGGGTTTAATTAACGGCAAGGGGCTTCTACGCGAAGCAGATAAAAGACCTGTTGGAACAGGCAATAAGGCAATCAGTCTTAAGTCATGTCGCAATGTCAATATCCGCGATATCTCCATCCTTTATGGAGGTCACTTTGCGATCCTTGCTACAGGCGTCGACAACCTCACCATCGATAATCTGATCATTGACACCAATCGTGATGGGATGGACATAGACTGTTGCCGTAACGTAAGGGTTTCGAACTGTACAGTGAATTCACCCGGTGATGATGGCATCTGCCTGAAAAGTTGTTACGGGTTGGGAAAGACAAAAGATACCGAAGATGTAACCATTACCAACTGTCTGGTTTGTGGCTTTGACGTTGGAACTGTGCTTGATGGAACCTATCAGAGCGTGAAAGAAGGAGCCCTCAAAAGAAATCCAATGGGACGTATTAAGTTTGGCACAGAATCGAGTGGTGGATTTAAAAACATTACTATTTCAAATTGTGTGTTCGACCACTGTATGGGCTTTGCTTTGGAGTCAGTAGATGGCGGATTACTCGAAGATGTTTCAATCACCAATGTCACTATGCGTAATATTGTAAACGGTCCTGTTTTTCTAAGATTGGGAAGTAGAATGCGGAGTCCTGAAGGAACACCAATAGGAGAGATCCGACGTGTTAATATCTCAAATTTAGTAGTTTATAATGCTGATCCACGTTATGGCTCTATTATTAGTGGTATTCCGGGTCACGATATTCAGGATGTGAAACTACACGATATCCGGATTTACTATCAGGGTGGTGGCACGAAGGAACAAGCAGCTATTGATCCTCCCGAAAAAGAGAATGGATACCCTGACCCCAGAATGTTTGGACCGATTCCTAGCTACGGTTTCTTTATCCGACATGTAAAAGGATTGGAAATGAATAATGTAGAGATTAGTTATATCAATGAAGATCTGCGACCTGCCTTCGTTTTAAATGATGTTAAGGGAGCCGACTTTACCAATCTGAAAGCACAGCACGCTGCCGGAGTCCCGATATTTGTATTGAAGGATGTAGAAGACTTTACGACTTTCAGGTGTAAAGAGCTAAAGGATGTAGAAATTAAAAAAGCAGATCTGAAAAAATTGTAAAAGCTAAAGGACAATACTTAGCTGGTGTGGATTGCAAATCCACACCAGCCGATGAACCCACATCAATGGTAGATGAAATGAGCTACTTAGTAGAACATTTTAATTTTAAAATAGCAGGTGGTTGTTGTGGAACGAATATACCATAAATGTTAAACTGGACCTCTCCCTTAAAAACTTATTGTAATGGAACTAAAAGAAGTAATAGAAAGACGCCGTACAGTTCGTGATTTTAAAAATGAAAACATTTCAGATGAAATACTAAAGTATGCGATTGAGAATGCTTTTAAAGCACCGTCATACAATCATTTGAGAGAATGGGATTTCATCATTGTTAAAAGTCTGGAGACGAAACTCCAACTGATTGAATCAGAAAATCTGGATAAAGAGATAAGCATCAATGAACTAACAAAGGTATTCGAGAACGAAGAGCTGATCAAAAAGGAGATGTATCTTGATGCGATACCTAAACAAAAGAAGATGATTCTAAATGCTCCTATCGTGGTGATTGTAGTATTCAGACCAAAGAAAGCGATTGAAAAAGTAGATAGAATTTATGATTTAAATTGCGTGGCATCAGCATGGTGTTGTATCGAAAATCTTTTACTTAGTCTGGCAGAGCGCGATGTATTTGGCGTAACCTATATCCCTCAGCATACCGACAAAATAAAAAAGAAACTCAATATCCCCGAAGAACTCGAGATAGCAGCAATCATCCCAATCGGTTATAAGGCTGAGAATGCAAAGATTCTAAAGCAAAAAGAGATAAATATTTCGGAACGGATTCATTTAGATTGTTGGAAATAAGCAACAATGCTTATTAAATCTGCTTTACCCCATCTGCTGAAAGCTGAAATTAATTCCACAACTAAAAAAATATTTCGCTAAATTTGAAAGAAGAATCATAGTGTATTATCACACCCTTAAAATGTAAATAATTATGGAAAAGCTTATTTCATGTTGTGGTTTAAATTGTGCTACTTGCGATGCAAGAATAGCCACAGTAACGAATGATGACGTTTTGCGTGCCAAGACAGCCGAACAATGGACAGCACAATTTCATGCTGACATTACACCTGAAATGATTAATTGTACCGGATGCATAGAAGACGGCGTTAAATTTCAACACTGTACAGAATGTGAGATTCGAAATTGTGCAAAATCGAAAGGCTTTAAAACCTGTGCCGATTGTACCGAACTTGAAAGTTGCGCAATCGTTAAAAGTATACACCAATATGTTCCTGAGGCATTAGAGAATCTTAAATCATTGAATTAGTGGCATTACCTAAAAGTTAGGCTTATTGATAAAATCCGACTTTATATAATTCAAAGATGACCCAACTCTATTCCAACTTAGCGAACATCTATCACGAGATGTATCAACACATCTTTGATTATGATAAAGAATTCAGTTTTTATGACTCAATTCTGCAGCGTGCTAACTGTCGTAAAATCCTGGAAATTGGTTGCGGTTCAGGCATGCTTGCACGTCGGTTTTTAGACAATGGTTACGACTATCTTGGATTGGATCTTTTCAATGAGATGTTGGATATTGCCCGTTCAGAAGTAAAATCGGATCGGTTTGTCCAGTGCGACATGCGTAACCTATCCTTTAATCAACAATTTGATGCGGTACTCATAACCGGTCGTTCAATTGCTTATGTAATAGAGAATCAAGGGATACTAGATACGTTGACAGGGATTCATCAATCACTAAAAGATAATGGTTTATTAGTGTTTGGTGTGTTCGAAGCAAATGGTATATTCGACAACTTTAACGACTTTGAGCAAGATATTGCGCACAATAACAAAAAGTTAAAACGAATAAGCAAATTAAAACTGAATCTTGCAACAGGCTGGACCTACGACTGGTTTGCAAAATATATTATAGAAGAAAATGATCAGTCGACATCGTTTGATGATGTAACAACCTTGCGATGCTTTACAAAGGATGAAATTTTACTATTCCTAAAGCTGACAGGTTTTAAAACCAAAGAAATAATTGAAGAAGAAAAGACATTTACACTATTAGCAGAAAGAATATCTACGTTGAATGCCGTATATCATAAGGAAAGATAAGACGATTGATCAAATGTTTTTAACTAAAGCGTAAGGAGAAAAACGAAAATGAGAAACGAGATTCACAACAATGCATCTTCGGGTGCAATTTATGGACTGGGACTTATTGGAGCCCTGGTTTATTTTCTTTCGCATGCCACCACCTTTATGATGGGTGTAATTGGATTCTTAAAAGCAATTGTTTGGCCAGCTATTCTTGTATATGAGGCTTTTAAGCATCTGGGAATGTAAGCAGATAATTACTTTTTTATGAAAGCAACCCCGCTCAACAAACTCATTTCACTTTTTATTATATCACTTATCATGACACCAACAGTCGCTAATTCGCAGACTCTTCAAACCGTACCTTATGTTGATTTGAATAAATATGCCGGCAAATGGTATGAAATAGCCTCGTATCCTCAACGCTTTCAAAAAGGATGTCATTGCACAACAGCCGAATACACCCTCAGCGAAAAAGGATATGTCATAGTAGAGAACCGATGTAATAAAGACGGTATAAATGGAAGAGTCGCCGGGATCAAAGGCAAAGCCTTTGTTGAGAAAAATTCAGGCAATGCAAAACTTAAAGTTCAGTTTTTCTGGCCTTTCAAAGGAAAATACTGGATCATTGATTTGGCCGACGATTACAGTTATGCAGTAGTCAGTCATCCCAATATGAAGTATCTGTGGATTCTATCAAGAACCCCCATGATGGATGCAGCAGTTTACCAACAAATCACCGCTCGGCTGAAAGAAAAGGGATTCGATTTAACAAAACTTCATATTACCCAGCAAATTTAACACCCATGAGTACCGTTGCAGCTAAGTAATCCACGTTCTAAAAATCAAGCTTAAAATATTTTCGTAATAATCACGGTATCCTCTATTTTTGCAAAATCAGCAAAGCTTAAAAAAGGAAGATGAAAAAGCTAATTACCGCACTTAAAACCAAGAGAATACTCGTTTCTGATGGTGCCTGGGGTACCTTTTTAATTCAAAAGGGACTACTGCCCGGCGAGTGTCCTGAATTATGGAACGAAACCCATCCTGCTGATGTTCTCGACATCGCGCAAAGCTATGTCGATGCTGGTGCCGATATCATCCTTACGAATAGCTTTGGAGGCAATCGTTCAAAATTAAGTCATTTTAATTTAGCCGACCG
>JAHEYR010000248.1 GCA_023251485.1 Bacteroidales bacterium | reverse complement strand
ATTTTTTGTGCAAGTTAAGACATTCTTTCGCTATTCATGGCTTCTAAAATCATGCATGAACCCAAATAAAAACCTTTCAGGTTAAGATGGCATTTCAAACGGGAATTTCAACAGATGAAATTGTATCTCTCAGATTTTCAATCATTCTTAAATCCATCTTTACAGAAATATAAATTATTATAAAATACAAGGTAAAAACTTATCCACAGCCCATAAACATTCCTGTTTTGCATTGAAAATAAAAGGTATTTAAGCCTGTTTTTGGGCTTATTTTACTTACATTTGCGTTCCTTTTCTAAACATTCCTAATGGACGAAAATACAATTGACAATACCCCTCTTGAAAGTGGTGACGGTAAAGACAGCCGCATTGTTCAGGTAAACATCGAAGAGCAGATGAAAACGGCCTATATCGACTATTCCATGTCGGTAATCGTTGGCCGTGCTTTGCCTGATGTGCGCGATGGTTTGAAGCCTGTACATCGCCGTGTACTTTTTGCGATGAATGAATTAGGCATGACTCACAACAAGGCGCACAAGAAATCTGCGCGTGTGGTGGGTGAAGTTCTTGGTAAGTATCACCCGCATGGTGATAGTTCTGTTTATGATGCCATGGTTCGTATGGCGCAGCCCTGGAGCATGCGTTATATGATGGTGGATGGCCAGGGTAACTTTGGTTCTCAGGATGGCGATGGTCCGGCAGCAATGCGTTATACGGAAGCAAGATTGCATAAATATGCCGAAAGCATGTTGGAAGATATCGACAAAGAAACAGTTGATTTCCAACTGAACTTCGATGATTCCTTACAAGAACCAACTGTGCTTCCAACAAGGATTCCACAGCTTTTGGTAAATGGCTCAAGTGGTATTGCCGTAGGTATGGCTACCAATATGATGCCACATAATCTTTCTGAAGTTATTGATGGTTGCGTTGCTTATATCGAAGATAAAGACATCACGATTGATGATTTAATGAAGCATGTAAAAGCACCGGATTTTCCAACCGGAGGTATCATTTTTGGTATCGATGGTATCAAACAGGGGATGCATACAGGCCGCGGCCGTGTGGTGCTGCGCGGTAAAGTGACTATTGAAACGACCAAACAAGGCAGGGAACAAATTGTCATCACAGAGGTACCTTATCAGGTGAGCCGTGATGCATTGACAGAAAAGATTGGTGCGCTTGTAAATAATAAAGTAATTGACGGTATTACCAATGTCGCGAATGAGTCAAACAAAGACGGTACGCGTGTTGTATTGGAAATACGCAGAGATGTGGTAGCTAATGTTATCATCAATCAGTTGTATAAATACAGTGAACTTCAGACTTCTTATGGTATCAATAATGTGGCATTGGTTAAAGGCCGTCCACGTACCTTGAACCTTAAAGATTTGATTTCGGAATTCGTAAACTTCCGCCATGAGGTGGTTGTAAAACGTACTGAATACGAATTGAGAGAAGCTCAGAAACGTGCACATATTTTGGAGGGTTACATGAAGGTAATTGGTACCAAAGACGATTTGGACCGCGCCATCAGGATCATCCGTGAAAGTAATACACCGGATTTAGCAAGAGAAGGTTTGATTGAAGCATTTGAGCTATCTGAAATACAAGCCAGGGCTATTCTTGAACTACGTTTAAGAACATTGACCGGTCTTGAAATAGATAAAATCAGAGCAGAATATGAAGAGTTGATGAAGACAATTAATCATTTGAAAGACATTCTTGCAAGTGAGGAAATGAGAATGGATATCATCAAAACTGAATTGGCTGAGGTTAAGAAAAAATTTGGTGACGAACGTAAATCTGAAATTCAATATGCTGCAGGTGAAATGCGTATTGAAGATTTGATTGAAGAAGAAGATGTAGTAATTACTATTTCTAATTTAGGTTATATCAAACGTGCATCGTTGGATGATTATCGTTCTCAACGCCGCGGCGGTCGTGGTGCTATGGGCGGTAAAACACGCGATGCCGACCATCTAGAACACCTGTTTATAGCATCAACACATCATACGTTATTGTTCTTCACAGAAAAAGGACGTTGCTTCTGGTTGAAGGTTTATGAAATTCCGGAAACGGATAAGAACGCCAAGGGGCGCGCCATTCAGAACCTGATGCAGATTCCGCAGGATGATAAAATCCGTACGGTAATTGATGTACCAAGATTGGATGATGAAGCATTTGTAAACAGTCATTCTATAGTTCTTTGTACACAAAAAGGTATCATTAAGAAGACTAAGCTGAAAGACTTTAGCCGTCCGCGCCAAAGTGGTGTGAACGCCATTACAATCAATGAAGGCGACCGTTTATTGGATGCTGCTTTGACTGATGGTGACAGTTATATTATGATGGCTGTTAAATCCGGTCGTGCTATTTCCTTCCTTGAAGAAAAAGTAAGGGAAACGGGTCGTGGTGCGATTGGTGTTTATGGTATTGAATTGGATGATGAAAAAGATGAAGTGGTTGGTATGATTTGTGTACCTAAAAAGGATATCAATAAACAAATTTTGGTGGTATCCCAAAAAGGTCTTGGAAAACGTACACAATTCCTTGAATTGCTGGAAGAAAATGCTTCGGAAGAAGATAAAGCAAAAGCAATCAAAATCACAAATGAAGAAGGTGTTGAACAATTATATACTTTATCTTACCGTATTACAAACCGCGGTGGTAAAGGTGTTAAGACCATCAACATTACAGAGAAGACTGGTGATTTAGTTGGTTTGCTTGCGGTTGAGGAAAACGAAGACCTTATGATAACCTGCAAATCCGGTATCACGATTCGAATGAAAGTGAAAAACATCAGAGAAGCAGGTCGAGCAACACAAGGTGTGAAATTAATCAACTTAGATAAAGGTGATGAAATCTCCGCTATCGCAAGGATTCAGGAGCAGGAAGAAGATGAAGAAGAAATAACGGATGCTGAAGTTGTAGATGGCGAAACGCCAGCAGCAACTGACGTTGAAGGTAATGAAACAGAAAACGAGGAAACGAATGATGAAGCAGCCGATGAAAATCCGGAAGCTCCGACTGAGGAATAATTATTGAGTAATTTCCAACACAGATAAAGCCCATCTCAAAAGGATGGGCTTTGTTTGTTATTAAATGAAAGTGTAGTAGCAAAACTATATTTACAAAAAAAAGCCGACCCACGAACGTAAGGAAATTTTAAACTATTGGCTTGTCTGCTTCGGAGGTCGTTGTTTATTTGTCCTATACTGTGCACAGCATAGTAATGTGCAATGATAAATAACCTCCCCTCAATCCCCTCCGAAGGAGGGGAGGACGTGAGAAACAATATTAACAACACAACAAACGCTGTTTCTCACGTCCCCTTCCCCTCGGGGAAGGTTGGGATGGGGTTATATTAGGTATGAAATGATTGCACATTTTTATCCTGTGGAGAGTATGAGTTGAAAACATCGGGACAGCAGCATGTGTTAAGATTACCAACATCAGAGGTTTTAATTTTAACCGCCAAACTTTACAAAAGATTGGCGGTTGGCTTTTACTCCCGAAATACCGGGTCCACGAAAGGGTTCGTGAACCAGCAGCAATCTTTAACTTCGTGCGCGAGCTGGGGAATTGTGTGCCGTTAAATAAAAATTGTGTGTAATGAAAATCTACAAATATTGCCCACCAACGCAAAGATCAATTGAAAATTTAGATAATTCACAACTTTGGTTTTCATCGCCAAATGATTTTGATGACAAGCTTGATTCTAATTTGCCGATGGGAAAAATTGATTTAGAAAAATTGGTCGAAAAGTATCAAAAA
>JAHEYR010000076.1 GCA_023251485.1 Bacteroidales bacterium | reverse complement strand
AGGGATAACACCTACGTTCTATCAGAAAGCCATCGACTTCGGACAGTTAGTCTATTATAATCAGCTAAATCCTGTTTATGGTTTTGATCCTTCCATCCCATCATTATCTAAATTATCACAAACTGACGGGCTTCAACGGATCAACTTCTTTGACTTTAGCATCGGAATATTCGGTCGTTATGAAACGGATCCGACAGACCAGAGTTATGTAAAAAATGATGTCTTCGACTTCGGGTTTTCGGTTCAGCATGTGCCCCAACCCAATCAATCGTTTACAGGAGTAGCATCAAGACTGCCCTCAAAATACTCATTGATGCTAAGATACAGCCATGTTTTGAAGACTTATGGCTTTGAAGACGCAAGTATACAGCCTGTTTTATTACTTGAAAAACAAGCCAGTATGCAAAACTATGTCACCGGACTTAATTTCAAGTACAAGACATTCAATGTAGCAGGCTTTGTAAGGCATGATCAAAACGAACTATTGAAGTCAACAGAGGTATTGATGTTGGTAGGTACTGAATTCAAGTTACACGAAAAGGCATTTTCATCTTTACAGATAAATTATAGTTTCAATCTACTCGTACACTCAGCCAATGTCAACAGAAACATCTCCAATGAGGTTTCTCTCATATTACATCTGCCTTCGCTGCATCACCCCAAAGACCCATGTAGCTTCTATTTTTAATAGCCTGCCCCCTTCGTTTCAATTTGTAGAGTTGTCCACATAAGTGTTATCACAAGTTGGGGAAACTATCCTCAATTTACTATATATTCAATCAAAAAACGCCAAAATGAGAAATCCAACTACCTCATTTACAACATCAATAATTTTTATTTAAAAACATTTACATTGGCAGGATTTTAGAGAAATAATTCATGAAAAACAAGATGTTTAATCTCTAAAACCTTTAGTCATGCTAGAAATTTCAAAATCAATACTGGTCCGTTACAGTTTTAACAAGGATCTTTTCTCCAGCGAGCTAAAAAAGCTGGTATTATTAATGGGTAGCAACCCTGAAGAAAGTCGACATCTACATGAATGGTGTAGAAACTCTTATGGAAGGAAATATGGAAAAGAGATCCGTAGAGCTTTTAAAAACCATGTGTAACCCTCAATAAAAACATTCGTACAATTTCAACACATAAACAACACTGATTTTAATCAGTCTCCTTTTTAGCAGGGGCCGTGAGGTTACCCTGCTTTTTTTGGGTTCTGACGATAAACTACTTTTAAATAATGGCTATCTTGCAATCCTATTTCTAATTGTTGATTAACCATCCGGAGGTGTTGAATATGAGTAGCGAAAGGACTATAGTACATTTTGATCTGGATAGTTTTTTTGTTGAAGTCGAACGACTACAAAACAGCGCCCTAAAAGGAGTACCCGTAGTGATAGGCGGTTATTCAGACAGAGCGGTGGTAGCAAGTTGCAGCTATGAGGCGCGCAAGTTCGGTGTTCATTCAGCCATGCCAATGGCCAAGGCCAAGATGCTTTGTCCGAATGCGATCATTGTAAAAGGCAACATGGGGTTATATAGTAAATATTCGCATCTAGTTACGACAATCATAGAAGAGGAGTCACCCTTATTTGAAAAAGCATCAATCGATGAGCATTACATTGATATAACCGGTATGGATCGTTTTTATGATTCATATAGTTGGGCACACAATTTACGTCTACGCATTATCAATGAGATTGGGCTTCCTATCTCTTTCGGCTTGTCGATAAACAAAACAGTGGCGAAGATTGCAACAGGACAAGCCAAGCCGAACGGTGAGAAGCAGGTACTGCCCGACGAGGTTCAATCATTTCTCGATCCATTGCCGATCAATAAGATTCCCATGATCGGTGATAAGACAAGCCAAATCCTCAAAAATAATAATATCCATATTATTCGGGATCTGAGAAGCAAATCAAAGCAAGAGATAGAAAAGCTGTTGGGCAACTATGGAATCATGGTATGGAACAAAGCCAATGGCATAGACCTCACCCCTGTCATTGCCACACATCAAAGAAAATCGATCAGCTCGGAAGAGACCTTTGAACACGACATCACTGATCTGAAGATCATAGATCAGGTTTTAGTCCATATGACTGAAAAGATTGCCTTTCAATTGCGGTTGTCTCAAAAACTAGCCTCTTGCGTCACCATCAAGATTCGCTATACTGACTTTTCTACCGAAACCATTCAAAAACAAATACAATATACCTCATTCGACCATATCATTTTGGCAACAGGAAGAGAGTTATTTACCAAACTGTATACAAAAGGAAGACAAATAAGATTAGTGGGCATCCGACTAAGCAACTTAGTAGAAGGGGCACAACAGATAGATCTCTTCAACGACACAAATGAGATGATCAATCTTTATCAGGCACTTGATAAGATGAAGAAACGTTTTGGCAAAGACGCAGTTCATAGAGCCGCAGGATTGAAGCCAGGTTCAGAAGATGCCCCCTCAAAACAAAAACCTACTTGATAATTAATGGGCTAAGTACGTAAAATCGATAACCTACTATTCAGGCTCACACGCAACACCAATCTCCTTCGATGAAATCAGGACATGTGTTTGTTGTCCGTTATACTCCAGAAATATAGGCTTCCAATGGCTTTCCACCCTTATAAATGAACCATCTTTATGAACCAGACGATGTGATTTAATCGGGTAATCTTGCGGATAATTAGGCCGATTTATCAATTCTATCAGCATAGCCTGGTCATCAGGATGAACAAATGTCAAAGAATGTTTGCCTTCCATCTCTTCGGGTAAATAGCCCAGATGAGTAAAACAGGAAGGAGAAATATAAACAATAATATGGCCTGAAGAAAAAAGTGTGACAATGTCATTAACATTGTCGAGCAATAGTTTGAAAACACCCTCTTGCTCCAACATATCTTTCTTTGAATAAATCGAAGATAACGTATTCTTTTCTTTCACGCTCTTCAGCTCAGCCTCTAACTCTTTTACGCGCTTTCTAAGCGCAGCAATTCTTTTATCATAAAAAAACTTAAACATAGTATAAAGCAATAAAGGGTATAAAAATCAATCGGAATAGCAATCAACCTATTAAACCATATATATTAATAAAAGTAAATTATGGAGTCCCCACTCCGTTTTAAATCTTCACAAAGATATTCTTTTTATACAAAAGGTGAGCAATGATCCACATTAAAAACACCCATGTAATAGCATATAAAACAGAGCTAATTTCAGCACCATCTACAGGTTTATAAATATGACTATAAATATATTCTGATAACCCCACTTTGTCATTGCCATCAGCAATCAGTATTTTACCAAGCGTTTTAACAAGTAAGCCAGAAGCAACAAAAACGAACATAGCATTTGATCCGAATTCTATAAATGGCTTAACAATTCGTTTATTTCCCTTGATATCGATCAGCCATATGGAGACACCCAGCACACACATCCCAAGACCGGCAGTATATACAACAAAAGAACTAGTCCACAACGATTTATTGATCGGCATTACCAAATTCCACATCATACCGACAAAGACCAAAATAAGTCCATTTACCAGTAATAGATTTACGCCTGCTTCACCTTTGTTTTCATCTAATATTTTCCCCGAGTGATAGCCCAGTATTACACTGACAATGGCAGGTATCGTACTTAATAGCCCTTCCGGATCAAAAGGAATTCCTTTTCCTTTCCACAAATGAGCAGGGCCGAGTATCGATAAGTCAATTTTACGAACCAGATTTGTCGTCAGACTGTAAGGATCATCGCCTCCACAATGGACAAGCGCAAACCAATAGCCCAATAATAAAAGAGCTCCTATAAATTTATGATAGGTATCTTTTATCCCGATGCAGATAAAAGCACCAAAGCCAAAGGCAAGGCCAATTCGTTGTAAAACACCCAGAATCCTGATTTTCTCGGGATGCATATTGTAGAAAGGGAAAGCGGTGAGTATCAAGCCAACCATAAAAATCAAAAACGCCCGTTTCGCTATCTTATAAGCCGACCCCGAAGTCAAGCGATGATCATAACGCTTAAACGAAAACCACATTGATACACCAACGATAAAGAGGAAAAAAGGAAATACCAGATCTGTAGGTGTACAGCCATTCCATTCTGCATGTTCCAACGGAGGGAATATAGAGCCCCACGAGCCGGGGTTATTCACAAGAATCATTGCAGCAACCGTTATTCCTCTAAAAGCATCTAATGCGATAATACGCTGAGATTGTTTTTCCATCATCTTTATTTTTGGCGAAATTATAGAAAATATCCAGTATTCTTTCTAATATTTGTCGCAATATAAAACTTATTTTATAATAATTATCCTGATAATAGAAGCACTATCCTTATATTATTACTTAAAACAATATTGAGATTGATCATTCTATTCGCTGGTGTGAATTTGCACTCTGCACCAGTATTCAAGATAATTTAAATTTCAAAAGGCTTTTTTCAGTAAATGGATTTAAAGTAAACTTTTTTAACTTTGCAAAAAAATTAAGTTGTATTATGGGAAGAGCGTTCGAATATAGAAAAGCAAGAAAGTTTGCCCGCTGGGATAAGATGGCAAAGACATTTACCCGAATTGGAAAAGAAATAGAAATTGCTGTTAAATCAGGAGGCCCCAGTGTAGATACCAACGCTCGTCTTCGTGCTTTAGTTCAGAATGCAAGGGCTGAAAACATGCCTAAAGAGAACGTAGAGCGCGCCATAAAGAGAGCCGTATCCAAAGACACCACTGACTACAAAGAGATTCTCTACGAAGGATATGGCCCTTTTGGGATAGCTTTTGTTATTGAAACAGCAACCGATAATCATGTTCGTACTGTTGCCAATATCAGAAGTTATTTTAATAAATACAACGGAAGTCTGGGGACACAAGGATCTGTAGAATTTATGTTCGATCACAAATGTCTCTTCACTATCAAAAACAGTGGTTTAGACGTTGAAGAGCTAGAATTCGAGTTGATCGATTTTGGAGCAGAAGAAGTGTTCGAAGACGAAGACACCATCATGATATATGGCGAATTTGCGAACTTTGGCTCACTGCAAAAGGTAATAGAAGACAAAGGACTCGAAATCATCAAATCTGGTTTCGAACGGATTCCACAACAGACCAAAGAGCTAACAGAAGAGCAACAAGCTGATATTGATAAGTTAATTGATCGTCTTGAAGAAGACGATGATGTACAAAATGTATATCATAATATAGCCTAAGAAATTTACTTTCTGCAATTTTCATAAAGAGACTTTTCCTGATAGTAGGATAGTCTCTTTTTTTATGATCTTTAAATCCATGTTTTGTGTGATGTAATATTCAAAATAATTGTAATTTCAATTCTGTTGATTATATTTGTCCATAACCATTTTCAATATTAAGCAAAACCAACATCTACAATCTGAAATGAAAAAACGATTATACCTTCTCCCCTTTCTGCTTTTTTCTATACTGACTGGTTCTGCTCAAACCATAAGAAACTATCACTCCTTTTTCGCCGAGGCAACACTTCACAATCAGGATACTCATTTGCTCATTCTCCGAAAATATACTCAATATTCCAAACTTCTATATCTCGCCATAAATCCATCCACGCTATCGGTAGACATCTACCCTGAAAGAAAAATCAGAATAATATCAGATAGCACCAAATCTATTGCATCTTTATTTCCAAGATCCACCTATATTAAAGCATGGAAAATGGCAAAGCATTACGAAAAGCCATTACAGGATGCGGGGATATCACATGCACTACCTGATCGGCAGGGTGTTATATTAACGATAGACTTATGTCCGGCTTTAAAACCTCTCGATCGATCATTATTCTTAGATATAATGGACCAACTTGAGAATATCCAACAACCAATCCCTATCGCCATCAGTGTTTCTGGGCACTGGATGCTGAAACATCTTGAAGATCTGGATTGGTTAAAGAAACTGGACGCACAAAAGAAGATCTCCATTTTATGGGTCAACCACTCATTTCATCATTTTTATAATAAGAACCTCCCTCTCTATTTAAACTTCATGCTTTGGAAGAAAACCAATGTAGAAGAGGAGGTTCTTTTGAATGAAATCACGATGCTTGAAAATGGTATCACTCCATCTATCTTTTTTAGGTTTCCAGGGTTGGTATCAGAACCTAAAGTATTCGAAAAAGTGATGAGTTATGGTTTAATACCGATCGGCAGTGATGCATGGCTGGCAAAAGGCGAACATGCTGAAAACGGGAATATCGTATTAGTACATGCCAATGGTAATGAACCTTTGGGGATACAAAAATTCATCACCCTTCTACATCACAACGAAAAAGAGATAAAAAAAGGAGATTGGAAGTTGTTTGATCTACGCGAAAGTGTAATCAAAGAAGCGGAGAATCATTGATCAACCTAATAATTCCTTTTTTGAAAATAATCACCAATAATCACCAATAGTGCCGGTACAATAAAAGAGATTGAATAGACCGCGATGATCCACGTCTCGGTATGCTTATAAATAAGAAACACCCCCAATAGCAAACTTGAACCTATTGAGATGAGTGCTCCGGTTACTCTTTTAGAAAATGAGAAAGCAACACCGACTATTGAGATGGTTATTAAGGGAATCATAGGCCATAAGTCACCCATTTTCCCATTGTATAAATCAGGAAGACCTTCGCCTACCATGAAACCGCCGATAAACAGTGATGCAACAATGCCTAATCCTAACCCTATAAATATCAAAATCTTTAAAAACTTTTGCATTTCAAAACAGTTTGAAATTTATAACCAAAGCGTTAAATTATTTTACTTCTCCTGTTATAGTGATATATCCAGGGTAAGCAACTAAACGATTTCCAATCATGATAGAAGGCTTGGCTTTTAGCTTGATCCGGGTAGGTTCACCATTAGCACCAGCCAGATTCAATCCAAAATTAAGCAATGATTGTCCGCTCTTTCCATTTAAAACTTTCTTCAGATCTACATTCATTTTCAAAGGAAAAACAGATGAGCCGTTTGCCGGAATATTAATAACTTCTTCATTTGTGCCACTAACCATCTCTATATCGTCAATAATTAAAATCCAATCCAATCTATTTAAACCAGCTTCTGCCCTATTCGCGTTTTTGGCCTCTACATTTAGATTAAAAGTTAAAGGAAACGTCTTTCCTGTTAATGCCATAGCCAGTTGTGCCGCATCACCGATATTCAAATCAGCAGCACCTCTTTTGTTCTGAACAGAAACGCCTGCGAGTCTAACGTCCTGGACTTCTTTTAATCTAAAACTACAAGTAACAAAATTTTGAGCTTGTTGAACTTGTTTCACGACATCGCATGAAGTAATAGTCAACAACAAAAAGAAATAAACAAATACTTTTTTCATAGTATGGATTTAGCAAATTAGAATTTAAAGGTAATCATTTTCCCCAGTATATATCCATATAGCATCAAAAAAACCGGTTCTGATAAGCACTGTCTTTTCAAACAATTCTTATGCCAGAACCGGCTTGGAAGAAATTTAAATCAGAATTATAGTATCGATTGTAAATTTCTAATCACTAATATCTCAGATTATGAATCAGATTTAGAGGAACGTTTACGCTCAGTTTCGTCAAGAATGATTTTACGCATACGCAACGATCTGGGTGTCACCTCTAAATACTCATCCTTGCCAATATATTCCATTGCCTCTTCTAAAGAGAATTTCACTGCAGGAATAATAAAGGCTTTATCATCCGTACCCGATGCACGAACGTTACTTAATTTCTTTGTCTTACAAACATTGATTACTAAATCGTCTGGACGGATATGTTCACCAATCACCATACCTGCATAAACCTCATCATTCGGACTGATATGGAAAGTACCTCTGTCCTGAAGTTTATTGATAGCATAGGCAATAGCAATACCGGTTTCGCTCGAAATCATTGCGCCGTTTCTACGACCGCCAATATCACCCTTGTAAGGCTCGTAAGCTTTAAAACGATGAGCAAGTATAGCTTCACCTTCCGTTGCAGTTAAAACAGTATTACGAATACCGATTAAACCACGAGAAGGGATTGTAAATTCCAGATGTACTCTGTCACCCTTTGTTTCTATATTCTTGATTTCACCTCTGCGTGATGTAACGATTTCAATCACCTTACCTGAAAATTCTTCAGGAACGTGAACTGTTAATGCTTCGATAGGCTCGCATCTTACACCATCAATTTCTTTATAGATCACCTGAGGTTGACCAAGTTGTAGCTCATATCCTTCGCGACGCATAGTCTCAATTAAGATAGAAAGGTGAAGGATACCACGTCCGAATACATTGAATGAATCAGTGGATTCCGACTCCTCAACACGTAAAGCTAGATTCTTCTCTATCTCTTTATATAGACGTTCACGAATGTGACGTGAGGTAACATATTTTCCTTCTTTACCATATAATGGCGAGTTGTTAATCGTAAAAAGCATACTCATGGTAGGCTCATCGATATGGATAGGAGTCAATCCTTCCGGATTTTCAAAATCAGAGATGGTATCTCCAATATCAAAATCTTCAATACCCATTACAGCACAGATTTCTCCACACTCAACCTGCTCCTTTTGTTTCTCTTTTGCAAGACCTTCAAAAGTATAGAGTTCCTTAATTCTTGTCTTGAATATTTTCCCATCTCTCTTTACCAAAGAAACAGGCATACCTGGTTTTAATGTACCTCTGTTAACACGACCAACAGCAATACGTCCGATATATGAAGAGTAGTCAATGCTGGTAATCATCATTTGTGGATTACCTTCATAGAATTTTGAAGCAGGAATATGTTCTATAATCGCATCTAACAGATAGGTGATATCAGTTGTTGGAGTTTCCCAATGATCTGACATCCAACCTTGTTTTGATGAACCATAAACGATAGGGAAGTTTAATTGATCTTCAGAGGCATCCAGATTAAACATTAAATCGAATACAAGTTCTGCAGTTTCATCAGGACGACAGTTTGGTTTATCAACCTTGTTAATAACAACAATAGGTTTCAAATCCAGTGCCAACGCCTTTTGAAGTACAAAACGGGTTTGAGGCATTGGTCCTTCAAAAGCATCAACCAATAGCAAAACGCCATCAGCCATATTTAATACTCGCTCAACCTCACCACCGAAATCAGAGTGACCCGGAGTATCAATAATGTTGATTTTTACACCTTTATAACGAACTGAAACGTTTTTAGATAAAATTGTAATACCTCTCTCCCTTTCAAGATCGTTACTATCAAGAATAAGTTCGCCCACTTCCTGATTGTCGCGAAACATTTTCACCTGATGTAAAATTCGATCAACTAATGTTGTTTTTCCATGGTCAACATGGGCAATAATTGCTATATTTCTGATATCCTGCATGATAATTAATTTGCTTTTCCTTTTCAAATTGAGGTGCAAAGGTACGGCTTTTATCTACTTGAAATGATGTGACCAATAAAAACTTTACATTAAAAGAGATTTTCCAACCCATCTTAAGATAAACTTAACAAAATTTAAGAATTTTTAAAGAAAAATTTTTTGGTGAATAATTAATTCCGATATTTGTGTGCCGAAATACTTATAGCACGATGTCAAAAATAATTTCATTGTCAGAAGCTGCTTCCATTGGAATCCACAGCATGATTCTAATCACTAATTCAAAAGACAAAATCAACGTTGCCCACATTGCCGATATCACAAAATCTTCACGACATCATGTTGCAAAGGTACTACAACGTTTAGTAAAAGAAGGTTTTTTAGAATCAAATAGAGGACCAAGTGGTGGATTTCAACTAAAGATGCCACCAGAAGATATTAGCCTCCTCCAGATATTCGAAGCAATAGAAGGAAAGATTCAAGACGGTACATGTTTGTCAGACAATCCTTTATGCCCATTTGATAAATGTCTGATGGGGAATATCATTAGCAGAATGACGAATGAATTTCGCGAATATCTATCAAACCAAAAGTTAGCCGGATATATTAAAACGACCAATATTCCCGAGCTTATCGCTGAATACTTATAAACGGATTAAAAATATTTCATAAAAAGACGCACGACTTGTGCGTCTTTTTTTTTTCGTAATTATTCAAATACTGTACATATCCTCCATTGGTATGGACTTATAATTTGAGTCCATAACCCTCTCTCATTCTAAATTATCATCCCAACAATTTAATTTTCAACACCTTTAATTTTATTTAAAATATTTTCACCAAACCAGATTGTATCTGTAGAATTATATATATATTTGCGTATTCAAATACCTATTTACACATACACAATAAACTAAATGTCGAAAGTAGTTCACATCTCAGAAGCGGCCTCACTTGCAGTCCATAGCATGGCGCTAATTGCATCGAACGAAGAGATGCTTAATGTGACTAATATTGCTGATTTAACAAGCTCATCCAGAAATCACCTCGCCAAGGTCATGCAAATTCTGGTTAAGAATAACTATCTGACATCTGCTCGTGGGCCTAAAGGGGGATTTGTACTAAAAAAGGCAGCATCCACCGTCACATTACTCGAACTCTACGAACTTATGGAAGGTGAGATTGAAAAACAACATTGTGGCATCCATACCGGGAAATGTCCTTTCGCTACCTGCGTATTTGGGAATCTAGCCAACAAATTCTCCGAAGAGTTTATCAAATACCTGAGGACAACAAATCTTTCAGATATCATCAGAAAAGTAAATTAATAAAACAAAAAATAATTACAGCTAAATCGCTGAGCTATATTGTTCCAGTTATAACAATAAAAAACATTAAAATATGCAAAGAATAATTGTAAAGATTGACGACGACAAATGCAATGGATGCGGAGCATGTATTCCAAACTGTCATGAAGGAGCCCTACAAATCATCGATGGTAAAGCACGTTTGATCAGCGATCTATTCTGTGATGGACTAGGTGCCTGCCTGGGTCATTGTCCTGAAGGCGCCATCACGCTTGAAGAGCGTGAAGCCGAACCTTATGATGAAAAGAAGGTAATGTCGATCATTGTAACACAAGGCAGAAATACTGTTCTGGCTCATCTTCAACACTTAAAAGAGCACAACGAAACCGAATTTCTCCGTCAGGCAATAGAATATATCAAAGAAAATAATATCGATCTGAGTCCCGAAGCAACAGCTCCCAAAACAGCAGCATTCGATAGCTTAAAGCAAGCACAGGCAGCCGAAGCCAAACCATCAAGTGGATGTGGTGGTGGATGTCCCGGATCAAAGACTATTGATTTCAACGCCATCAAGATCACCCCTCTCGAAGCGTCAGCAGACAACACAACTTCCATAAACACCCCATCAGAGCTTCGCCAGTGGCCAGTACAACTTCATCTGGTCAATCCACAAGCATCTTATTTCAAGGGAGCCGATGTTGTTCTGGCAGCTGACTGTGTAGCATTTTCAATGGGAAACTTCCATAGCCACTTTCTAAAAGGAAAATCACTAGCCATTGCCTGCCCAAAGCTGGACTCAAACAAAGAGGTTTATGTAGAAAAGTTGGCCTCCATGATTTCAGAATCACGCATCAATACCTTAACGGTAGTGATGATGGAAGTACCCTGTTGTGGTGGATTGATGGGCATGGCACAAATAGCCATACAACGGTCAGGCAGAAAAATTCCTTTGAAACAAGCAATCATTAGTGTGCAAGGAGAAATCATAGAAGAAGATTGGGTTTAAATTTATTCATTTTCGATACAGAAAATTCATAACTTTAAATAAAAAATTCATTCGCTATGACCACCACTACCTATATCTGGAAAAGATTTTATCTTCTATTCATTTTCAGTCTTTTAACCATTATAAGTCATGCCCAATTCTCTATGACAGGTGAGTACAGACCCCGTTTCGAAGATCGTCATGGTTATAAGTCCTTATTCAAAGATGGCAAAGAAGCTGCAACGTTTATCTCACAGCGAACCCGAATCAACCTGCTCTTCGCTGATAAGATGTACTCGGTAGGATTCTCACTTCAAGATATCAGGGTATGGGGTGACTCCCCACTGACCAGTCTGAATGATAATAGTTCTTCCTTTCACGAAGCCTGGGCAGAATTGAAGCTCAATAAAAAGACATCAATAAAGATTGGCCGGCAAGAGCTTTCGTATGATGATGAACGACTCTTTTCGCGAAGCAACTGGAATCAACAAGGTCGTAGTCACGATTTGGCTTTATTGAAATGGAATCCGGATGCAACCTTTAAAGTAAATATCGGACTGGCATTCAATCAGGATAAAGAACAAACCGACACGAGAGATTATGCAACCACCGGCAATTATAAGTCGATGCAATTTATATGGGCACATAAAGACTGGGATAAAAATGGATTAAGTTTTCTATTGACAAACGTAGGCAACGAACAGTTTGTCACTGTAGCGCCAAATCCGGCTGTAGCCCATACCCGTTACGCGCAAACTTTTGGAGGTCGCTATTCATACAAAGCCACATCATTCAGTCTGAACAGTGCAGTCTACTTTCAAACTGGTAATGATGCCACAAATAGGACACTCAATTCAAACTATGCGGCTCTCGACTTCACACTTCCCATCGATAAACAATGGGAGATTAACCTAGGCGTAGAACATCTTTCAGGAACCGCAACAACGGGTATATCAGCTACCAAAACAAATTACTCCTTCACCCCTCTCTATGGGACAGCGCACAAATTCAATGGTAGCATGGATTACTTCTATTCGAGCAACCACTTGGATAACGTAGGATTGAATGATTTCTATGCGAACCTCAATTACAACAAACAGAAGATCACCATCACATTTACCCCACATATCTTTTATTCCGATGCCAAGGTCACCAATACCGCAAAGCCTACTGAGTCGTTAAAAAACTACTTAGGCACAGAGCTCGACCTTCAAATCAACTATAAGATTAATGACAAGGTACTATTTACGGGAGGCTACTCGCAGATGTTTGCAACCCGAACGCTGGAAGTATTGAAAAGTGGAGATAAAAACAACACCAATAACTGGATCTTTATGATGCTAACCTTTAAACCTGATTTCATTAAATAAGATCTATTCGCTGATGCGGATTTGTAATCCGTAGTCAAGAAAGACCGATATCATCCATTTAAACAAAACCCGCCATTTCGACCATAGGGAGAAATCTGCTAATAGTAGATCATAGAAAGATTTCTCACTTCGTTCGAAATGACGAAAAAAAAATAAAAATCACAAAACCTAATTTAAGTATTAGAGTGCTCATATTCTAATATAAACAAACTAATAATCAATTTATTAAATAATTAACTATTTCATCCAAAAACCTATAAACCATGAGTATGTTTTGTTTTCAATGTCAAGAAGCCGCTAAAGGAACAGGCTGTACCGTCAAAGGAGTTTGTGGAAAGACAGACGATGTCGCAAACCTCCAGGATCTATTAGTATACACACTGAAAGGAATCTCCTTCTACAGTACCAAAGCCAGAGAAAAAGGCATAGAAGATGCCGAAGTAAATCTATTTATCTTAGAGGGTTTATTTACAACCATCACCAATGCCAACTTCGACCGCAAGGCGATTATCGAAAAGATCAAACGAGGATTAGAAATCCGTACCCAGATTGCAACTACGCTTTGTAAAGCAGGATGCGACTGTGATAAAACAGCCCTTCCTGATGTAGCAACATGGACCGCTTCAACCGATCAGGAGTTCGAAATTAAAGCATTAACCGTTGGTGTACTCACCACCG
>JAHEYR010000075.1 GCA_023251485.1 Bacteroidales bacterium | reverse complement strand
TCAACATTAATTGAGTCGTTCCTCGTGACAAGAAAAGATGATGACATTGCTGGAAACAGTAGGGTGATCTGGCTTGGTGACGGTGTAAGTCAATCACTTCGTAAATTAAAGACAGGAAAAGAGGAGCTGGTGCTCACTTGTTATTTCGGTGCTGAAACGAAAGAGGTTATTACCGATCAAAAACAAATCAGGTTTGCTTTTTCACTTGTCGAAAAAGCAAACCTGAAAAACAATCCTTTTTCTTTTGAAGAAGCTCAAAAAACGTTTTCTGAGATAACCGATACTTCATCTGAGAAGATGATTAAATCAGCAGTCTGGAAAGCGCTTAGAAAAACAGGCTTGGTTATTGTTTGAGCCAATAGTTTCTTGTTATTTCTTAAAGGTACGCATGTAATTTACCACACTCCATATCTCTTCATCTGTGAGCTTGCCTTTATAACCGGGCATTTCATCTCGTCCGGTTCGGGTTCTCCAGAACTGTTCTCCATCAGTTTGGTTCTGAAATGAAGCCAGTGAAAAGTCACCAGGGAAGGTGTCGAGGCTTTTCCCTTTTGGCCCATCACCTAATCCAGTTCTTCCATGACAGCCGCTACATTTTTTATAAGCTTCTTTGCCGTCGGCAACTGATGCAGCTGTTGCTTTAACAGGATTTGCTTTGTTTTTGAATTCTGCCGGTACTGGCCATGGCTTTGCCTTTTGTTGTTGTGAAAGAGCTACTAAAGGTGAAAAAGCGAATAGCATAACTACTATTGCAAGGATCGATTTAATGTTCTTATTCATAGCGTATTCGTTTTTAAATGATTTTCTTAAAATTAGTTTTACCATCAAGAGCCGCTAAATAGAAATGGATAAACATGAAAGCAGAGATGAAAAATGCAGCACAAATATGCAATAGATCAGCTATCTGATAAATGAATATTCCATGTTCATCACTAAGAAGTTGCTCTATATTGATCATGATAAAGCCGGTTATTACAATCAATGGAAGAATAACATACATAGCTAACCAATAAGTTAGTTGTTGGAGGGGATTGAACTTTCTGTCAGAATCTTCTTTAAAGGGTTTGGGTTCGCCTTTAAACATTCCGGAGATGTAATATCTAAACTGAACGGTAGATTCACGAATCAGTTTTAAAGATATTTTATAGTAACTGCCGTTTCTTGAAAGCGCATTAGCAATGATAAAGATGATCCAGTTTAAGATTAGGAGTATCCCACAAATGTTATGGACGGTAATGGCTGTTGGAAATGAAAAGACAATGGTACTGGGTGAGGCGTATTGCATCACTAGTCCGGTAACCATCAGAAACAGACATAGAATCCCATTTACAGAATGCCAAAGTCTGAGCCAGCGTGGGTATAATAATGTTTGATCAGCCATTTTTATGAAGTTTACGATAACGCAGGGTGAAAATTAAATGGATGAAAAGTCCAACGAGTAAAAGTGCAAAAAGTGAGCCACTGATAATGTTGAGCCAGATATTTCGGTTTGCTCCCATAATGAAGGCATACTCAAGTGATTTACTGTTGGAAAATCCCAACAGGTCACTCTTCTTATCTGATTTCAACAAACTATTTGCAAGTATGCTGTTTTGAGAATGACAGGCTGTACATTTTCTGATGGCATCTTGAGCTGGCAGAATCTCATGCGGTGTAAATGTTCCGGAGGCTAGTTTGGCATGGCAATCTACACATCGGATATTCTTTAAATGTAATTCGGGATGTTTTAGCCATACATGCTCTTTTATAAGATTGTCAGCCGGCTTATTTGTTAGAAGCTTATATTTTACAGCGTTATTGTGACAGTCCAGACAAGCTGCATTACTTACGGTGATAGCTGATTTTAAATCAGTTTGATCTGAAAACGCATTAACATAGGTGTGCGGGTTGTGGCATTTCCAACATGAGAACGTTTTAGCCATCGCTTTAGCGTGAACACTCTTATCATATCCCGCAACAATGGAATCGAGATGAAATCTCTTGAATTTTTTAGTCCCCTCATGGCAATCCGTACAGGTGTAAACCGATTCGAATTGAAGGTCGGGAGAATGCGGTGTGTTCTTATACCCTTCTGCATGACAATCTATACATTTTAGACTCCCATGGATGGCTTTCTGATATCCGGGTATGGCGATTATACAGGCTTGCGACATCGGGCGTTTTGTCTGCTTTCTTCCATCTGTGGAGTGAGCGGTATAAACGGTCTGCCCATGGCACCGCAGACATTCTCCATTCTCCGCAACCAAGGGGTGGTTTCGTGGCTTCTGACTGAATGAGAACTGAGTTAAAAAGACAATTCCCAATAAAAATAAAAGGTTTCGCTTCATTAGAATTTAACTGTTATGTTTAAACCAACAAGAAAATCGCCGTTGCTTATCTTATTCGTGTTGAGTGAATAAGAATATTGGTTTATGAGATAGTCGGAGTTTGTGACGAAGATTTCAAATACATGGGTGCTTGTGCCCATTTCAATTCCAAACGAAAGATTGGACTGAGGTTTAAAAGTTGCATTCTTATTATCGTTTGCGACTTGAATTGGAACAGCATATCCGGCAATCAGTCCCATATTGCTCGTGACTTTTAGGCGGCTGCCAAAAGTCAAATTATAATTGAAATTATTATATCCATCGGTCACTGCATTAAAATAGGATACAGTAGGTGCCATTTGTAATGAGAAGTTGTTCGAAAACTTTCGGGCAAAAATGATTTCGTGAAAAACTGATAGACGATGTTCAAACTTATAATCAGCAGCTGCTCCAAAGAAGGTTTTATCTCTGGCATCGATAACCGCATTGCCATAATAGCTGATTGATAAAGGAATACTTTCTGATCTGGTTTGTCTTAAAATGGCATACTTCCATGAGAAATCTTGAAGTTTGTAGTTTCTTGTCGTTCCGAAGCCAACAGAGAGTCGGTCTGTGATTCCATAATTGATGGCAAGCCTGATGTTGGACGAAGAATAAATACCCCAGAGATCTTTAATTCCATTTTTCATTAATCCAAAACGGTGTTGGATTTCAAATTCAAATCCATGTGGAAGCACAGACTTGGCCGTCTCCTGATCGAAGAGTTGAGATGATCCAAAAATGTCCTTAACGGGACGATTATCTTTTTCGGTAGTTGGTTGCTCTTGGGCAGATAATTGAAATGCACTAAATAAGAGCAAAACAGCAAATATGGATTTTATTGGATACATTCGGTTATGGATATTTAATGATTAAATATTTTGATATTGAAAAATGTATTTAATAACTAAATGTGCTGAAATTTGACCCTCAGTAAATTTAGTTATTTTTTGAGCCATCTTGCATCCAAGAGATTATTTTATTTTTGTTTGTCGTTGATAAATAACCAGTTCCCGGATGACCTCCATTGATCTTTGAGTAGATTTTACTTGAGGTATAGTTTGAAGGAACAACGTAACTTTTACTTACCAGGTTATTGTAATAAGTTGAAGCACTTGATGATGGTGCCCAGCCATGTGTGTGACAACTTTCACAAGTATTGAGAATCGGTATAATGTCAGTTGCAAAGGAAACAGCTGCTGATGCAGAAGTCGTGAAAGTCCAGGAATAGTTACTGGCCAGTGCATTTCCTGCTACATCCTTGATTCCTGTTGTAACTGTTGCTGTATAAGTGGTATTTGCCGAATAGTTACTCGATGGAGTGAATATGGCAGACTGACTTGTCGACGAAACAACACCGGCAACACTTGTAGATCCTTGCTTTACAGTGAATGTTGTTGATGTAATTGTTAAAGGATCAATCGCCTCGCTGAAGTTTGTTGTAACTGCTTTGTTGAGTGCAACGGCTGTTGCTCCACTCGTCGGATCAATTGATGTGACGGTAGGTGGTGTTTTATCAGTGACACTGCCTGTAGTAAAACTAAATACATAATTATTAGCCATTGCATTTCCCGCCAGGTCTTTAACGCTTGTTGAAATAGTGCAGGTATATACTGTATTTGCAGCGAAATTACTTCCTGGTGTGAATGTAGCTGTCGTTCCCGAATAAGCAACAGCACCTGAAACAGCAGTGCTTCCCTGTTTCAGTACGATCGTTGTCCCACTGATTGTTGTTGCGTTCATTGTTTCACTGAAACTAATTGCGATCGTTTTGTTAATCGCCACATTTGTAGCTCCATTTGAAGGATCGGAGGAAGAAACTGTTGGTGGGATGATATCAGTGACAGTACCCGTAGTACCAGAAGAATCTTTTAAAATTACTTTTTCGCAAGAACAATATAATATGAGAGCTATCAAACAGCTTATGATTATTCTTTTCATAGTGAAACGTATTTGATTTCTGCCAAAGTAATATAAAAAATAAATACAGATTTAAGTAGTCGAATACCTTAATGTTAAAAAAATGAAATTATTGATACTTTAGAATGAGTATAAACAAAGTTTAAACAAGGAAAAGTTTGATAAATGTCAGACAAAAAGGGGTTTAAGGCTTCGTGTTTAGGCCTTTTGCGCGTTTAGCAATATTGGATGATTTATTTTTATATCGAAAAAAGGCCGCCTAAACAGATGTCCAGGCGGCCTTTTTTAATTATTTCAAATGTATTCTTTGTGTTTTAGCAATAGGTGCTAAGTGGAGGACATGTACAAACCAGATTACGATCACCAAATGCATCATCAAGACGACCAACAGAAGGCCAGAATTTATCATCATGTTTCATTGGGAAGGCAGCACGTTGGCGACTATATGGGCGGGTCCATTCATCAGCTGTCACAACCATTGCCGTATGTGGAGCCGACTTAAGAATGTTATTCCCTTTTTCTGCCTTACCTTCTTCGATTTCGCGAATCTCGTTGCGGATTGAAATTAGTGCATTGATTAAACGATCAATTTCGCTTAGTGGTTCACTTTCGGTAGGCTCGACCATCAATGTACCATGTACAGGGAATGCAACAGTCGGAGCGTGGAATCCATAATCCATCAGCCGTTTTGCTATATCTGTTACAGCGATATCCGCACTCATGCTAAATGCATTGCAGTCGAGAATCATTTCATGGGCGCAACGATTATTCTTTCCGGTATACAGAATCTTGTAATCGTTTTCCAGGCTGGTTTTAATGTAATTAGCATTTAAGATTGCGTATTCGGTCGCTTTCTTTAAACCTTCACCGCCCATCAACTTAACATATGCATAAGAGATCGGAAGGACTAATGGACTTCCAAATGGAGCTGCTGCTACAGCATGAATGGCTGTAGCGCCACCTGTTTTAATAACCGAGTGGCCAGGAAGGAATGAAACAAGATGCTCGGCAACGCCGATAGGTCCAATACCAGGACCGCCACCACCATGAGGAATAGCGAATGTTTTGTGGAGATTTAGATGGCATACATCAGCACCAATGGTGCCAGGATTGGTCAATCCAACCTGCGCATTCATATTTGCACCGTCCATGTATACCTGTCCACCATTTTCGTGGATAATGTCCATTACTTCAAGAATGCCTTCTTCAAATACTCCGTGCGTAGATGGGTAGGTTACCATTAAAGCAGCAAGTTTATCTTTATGTTGTTCTGCTTTTGCACGAAGATCTGTCAAGTCGATATTCCCATTTTCATCACATTTCACTACAACGACTTCCATGCCGGCCATGGCGGCACTGGCAGGATTCGTTCCATGTGCGGATGAAGGAATAAGACAGATGTTGCGAGAACCCTGTCCGCGACTGATGTGATATTGACGGATCACCATAAGACCGGAATATTCACCGGCAGCCCCTGAGTTAGGTTGAAATGACATGCCTGCAAATCCTGTTATGATACAGAATATACGGTTCATCTCCTCGATGATCTCAAGATATCCGGCAGCCTGATCAGCCGGCACAAATGGATGAATAGCTCCGAATTCAGGCCAGCTCATATGAAATAACTCAACGGCTCCATTCAGTTTCATCGTACACGATCCGAGTGGAATCATGGCGCGGTTTAATGATAAGTCTTTCTCCTCAAGCTTTTTAATGTAACGCATCATTTCAGTTTCCGAATGGTTACGGTTAAAAACGGGATGAGTAAGATATTCACTCGTACGTTGGAGAGACGCTGGGATCGTTGTGATCAACTCGCATTCAGCAGGATTACAGACAAAGGCAGTAAATGATTTCTGGTTTGCTAATGCACAGACCTTTAAAATCATGTTTACATCGTCTAACGAAGTAGTTTCGTCAATGCTGATACCAAAAGTAGTTTTACTATCGTATCTGAAGTTCAACTCAGACTGAATGGATAATGCCCGAAGTGCGATTAATGCGTTTGCAGATGGCGCTTCAATGGTTAAGGTGTCAAAGCAGCTATCATTTAAAACAGTATAACCATATTTGACAACTTCTTGTGCTAATACACCTGTCAAAATATTGATGTGACGTGCAATCTGGCGAATGCCTTTCGGCCCGTGGTAAACAGCATACATCCCGGCCATAATAGCTAAAAGGGCTTGAGCTGTACAGATATTAGAGGTAGCACGTTCGCGTTTGATATGTTGTTCGCGTGTTTGTAATGCCATGCGTAAAGCTGGGTTTCCTTGTGCATCTATAGAAACACCTATAATACGGCCGGGCATGTGGCGTTTGAATTCGTCACGAGTAGCCAAAAAGCCTGCATGGGGACCACCGAATCCCATTGGAACACCAAATCGTTGCGTTGAGCCGGTAACGATGTCAGCACCCCATTCAGCAGGAGGCGTTAATAACGCAAGACTTAACAGATCTACCGAAACAGCAACAAGTGCATTTACGGCGTGTGCTTTCTCAACAAAAGCTGCATAGTCTTTAACCTCCCCGGTTAAAGTTGGGTATTGAATGGCTGCACCAAATACTTTATTGGTAAAGGTAAACTCTTCAGCTTTACCTAAAACGATCTCAATACCAAGGGGTGCAGAACGAGTACGTAGAACATCAATCGTTTGTGGAAACATATTGGTGTCGATGAAGAACTGGTTGGCACCGTTTTTTACAGCTTGACGTGATCTTGCATTATAGCTCATGATCATTGCTTCAGCAACAGATGTCGCTTCGTCGAGCAATGAGCAGTTCGACATAGGCATACCGGTTAAGTCGGCCACCATTGTTTGAAAAGTAAGAAGTGCTTCGAGTCGACCTTGTGAGATTTCAGCTTGATATGGAGTGTAGCTAGTATACCAACCTGGATTCTCAAGAATATTTCGGGTTATAACACCGGGAGTGATGGTGTTGTAATACCCCATACCGATATAAGACTTAAATATCTTATTTTTTGCGCCAATGGCTTTGATGTGTTGAAGGTATTCATATTCATTTAACCCTTTTGGAAGATCAAGCGGCTCTTGTAAACGGATCGTAGCCGGTACGGTTTCATCGATCAATTGTTCTATTGAAGAAACACCTATCTTTTTTAACATTAGTTCCACCTCTTCAGGTCGTGGGCCGAGGTGACGATCAACAAAATTGTTGGTTATCATTTGGTTATAATTATTTGGGTTGAAAGTTATTAATCAGAGAAATTTTTGGCAAAGGTATAAATCTTATTCTTTTAAAAAGCTCTTTAGAGAGAATTGTTAATAGAAAAACAGTAGACCTGTTAACGATTATAAACCCTTTATAAAATGAGAATGCCCAGAACAGTGTCCGGGCATTCATTATGTGTTTATCAGAGTTCGAGATCCCCGTCGTGAACCTCTACCCATGGTAATCCATTTTTGTTGAGTTCGATCATAAATGGATCTGGATCAAACTCTTCAACGTTGAATACACCCGGTTTCTTCCATAATCCTTTCATAAACATCATGGCTCCAATCATTGCAGGAACACCGGTAGTATAGCTTACTCCCTGAGTCCCTGTTTCTTGATAGGCTACTTCGTGACTACAGTTGTTGTAAATATAATAGGATTTTACTTGTCCGTCTTTTAAGCCTTGAATACGACAGCCAATAGATGTCCAGCCTGTGTAATCTTCTCCCAAGTCTCCTGGATTTGGAAGTACGGCTTTAAGGAATTGAATAGGGACGATCTCAACGCCATTATACATAATAGGTACAATGCTAGCCATTCCGATATTCTGGATAACGCGTAGATGGGTAAGATATTCTTGTCCAAACGTCATCCAGAAACGTGCACGTTTGAGTGTAGGATAGTTCTTGACCAACGATTCAAGTTCTTCGTGGTAGATAACATACGACTCTTTTGGCCCTATTTCAGGATAGTTTAATGGTTTATGAATTTGATGTGGTTCTGTTTCAATCCATTCACCATTTTCCCAATATTTCCCTTTTTGGGTTACTTCGCGAATATTAATCTCGGGATTAAAATTAGTCGCAAATGGCTTATGATGATCACCTGCATTGCAATCAACGATGTCGAGATATTGAATCTCATCGAAATGATGTTTTGCAGCAAATGCAGTGTAGATACTTGTAACACCAGGGTCAAAGCCACAGCCGAGAATAGCCGTCAGCCCGGCTTTTTCGAATTTCTCCTTATAAGCCCATTGCCATTTGTATTCATACTTAGCCTCATCTAAGGGCTCATAATTGGCCGTGTCCATATAGTTGACACCTGCTTCCAAACATGCGTCCATGATGTGCAAATCCTGATAGGGGAGTGCCACGTTTATAACCAATTCAGGTTTGAAATCGTTAAGGAGTTTAACCAGTTCGGGGACATTGTCTGCATTGACAGCCGCTGTACGAATACGATTGCCGCCAATAGCTCGGGCTATATCATCACATTTTGATTTGGTGCGGCTGGCAAGCATGATTTCTGTAAAGACATCAGGATTAGCTGCCACTTTATGTGCAACTACGGTACCAACACCGCCTGCACCAATGATTAAAACTTTTCCCATTTTTTGATAATGTTGTGTTTATCAGTGTATATTAAACAATAGAAAAGGTAATAGCACAGGTTTAATAACATGAGCTATTCGCAGCAAAGTTAATCATTTGTGGCATTTTTTATTCTATTTTTAACCAACTTCATTAAACTCATTTATACATGCTTAACTTTGTGCAATTATAATTATTGATTATGGAGAAAAATGACTTCAACCCGAATGCTGCTGCTGTTGCTAACGGAAACTATTTTGGAATGCCTTATACTGTTGATGAAGCCTCTGTCGTTTTAATATCAGTGCCATGGGATGTCACAACATCATACAGTCCAGGTACATCCGGGGGGCCAGAAGCAATTATTGCAGCCTCTCCACAACTTGATTTTTTTGATTTTGATGTAGATGATGCCTGGAAAATTGGCATTGGTACACTCCCTATAGATCCTGAAGTAAAGTTTTTGAATGAGGCGATGCGTCCATTGGCCGAAAAGGTTATTTCTCATCTGGAGAATGGAGGTGAACAGTCAGCGGTTTCAGCCGATCTTGCTACTGTAAATGCCGCATCCTTACTGTTGAACCAAAAGATTTTTCAAAGTGCAAAGCAATTATTGCAAAATGGGAAGCTTGTCGGATTAATTGGCGGCGAGCATAGCGTTCCATTAGGACTGATGAGGGCTTTGTCCGAAAGAAATCCTGAATTTGGTATTCTCCATATCGATGCACATGCTGACTTAAGGCAAGCCTATGAAGGATTTACCTATTCACATGCTTCCATTATGTATAATGCGCTTAAGCTCGAAGGTGTTTCAAAATTAGTACAGGTTGCCGTTCGTGATGAATGCGAAGATGAGGTTAAATTAGTGAATACGGATGATAGAGTTATTCAGTTTGATGATTATCTATTAGCGGCGGCTGAGTTTGAGGGAAAGACATGGGGCGAGCTCTGTGCCGAAATAGTGAACCATTTACCTCAGCGCGTATATGTTAGTTTTGATATAGATGGTTTGAGTCCTGAACTATGTCCCAATACGGGTACGCCAGTGCCTGGAGGATTGAGTTTTCAGAAAGCAGTATACTTATTACGACAATTAATAGAATCGGGAAGACAGATTATAGGCTTTGATGTAACGGAGGTTGCTCCGGGAGAAGATGAATGGGATGCCAATGTTGGCGCTCGTATTATTTATAAGCTATGCAACCTGATGTATTTATCAAATTCGTAATAATGAAAAAAATAATGTCCTGAAAATATGCGGATATACTTTTTTTTAGAAGAAGTTGAAATATCATATTTTTATGCTTAATTTTAAGAATAAATCCAAAGTCTTTCTGCGATGATAAAGTTATTCAAGAAATGGATATCTCTGATTGTTATTCTGTTTATATGTCCGGCATATGGGCAGGAATATCATTTTGAGCATCTTACTACTGATATGGGCTTATCTCAAGGAAATGTAACCGATGTGACGCGAGATTATAAAGGTTTCCTGTGGATTGCAACAGAAGATGGCCTCAATAAATTTGATGGGTACTCCTTTATTACCTACCGACACAATCCCAAAAATCCATATTCCTTAACGAATAACATGATTTTTAATGTTCGTGAAGATAGTAAAAGAAGATTGTGGGTTACAACACGTTATGGCTTTCATCTTTATGATCGACAAAATGATCGCTTTATTAATTATAAGTTTGGAGGGCAGGGGGTTATATTTAACAATCAGTTGATTAGTGACTTTTATTTTGACTCTGATTCAACTGCATGGATAGCCTCTATTTTCGGATTGATAAAATATAATTTTTCAAATCATAAAATTGAAAATAGACTGTCTGGTTTTAGAGATGTTCATTTGATAATCGGAATAGACATTCATAAAATTAAAATGGATCGTCATTCTAATATTTGGGTGGTGGGAAATAAAGGATGTTTTAAAGTAGACTTTAAGCAGAAGCGTGTAATAGAAATAGTATTTAAAGGACAACGAAAAGAGACATTACATATTGGGGCAACCGACTTCTATGAAGATCGGAATGGTAATTATTGGATTGCCACAGCAGGGCAAGGGGCCTTTATTTTAGACCAGAAAAACCAAATTATTAATTGGTTAACTACCCAAAATGGCAATTTAAGTAATAATGATCTTACTTTTATCCGAGCCGATGTTGATCATAATATATGGATTGGTACGAATGTCGGGCTAAATATGATTCCAGCTCAACGTGTTGCGAAACAAGACTATTCAAGTGTTATTCTCCAGCACAAATTCTATGATCGTTATTCGCTATTGAGTGATATTATGACATCCTTCTATGAGGATCATGAAGGACGCATTTGGATTGGAAGCCGGTTTGGCGGTGTGGACTATTATGATAAACAGATTAAGAAGTTTAATCATTTGTTTATGCAACCGGGTTCTGCCCGTTCGATGAGTCATAATAATACAACGAGTATTGTAGAGAATGAAAAAGGTGAAATCTTCATAGCAACCGATGGTGGTGGTATTGATGTCCTTTCGAAAGATCGGAGCAAGATCACTCCCTTTTCACAATATGTAAAATTTGGAAAACTAACCAACAATAAAGTTCTTGCTTTGACCTTTGACCTAAAAGGTCGTCTTTTTGTTGGGATGTGGGATGGTGGAATCGATATTTTTGATTTTAAGTTACATAAATATACCCATTTAAAAGAAGGTAATGGCCCTCTTGATCTATCCTCAAATAGTGTGTTTTGTCTTCATGCTGATAAAAGAGGTAACATATGGATTGGAACTTCGCAAGAGGGTGTAAATAGAATTGATTCTCAACTGACAAAAGTTATTCATTTTCCTAAAAGTGTGTCGGATTTGTATTTGAACTCAGGACTTTCAATTTTACAGCTTTACGAAGATAAGGCAGGCAATATCTGGATGGCTGCCGATCCAAGTGGGGTCAATAAATTTGACTATTCAACCGGAAAAATGAACTATTTTTTCAAACGGAGTTTTACACAAAAGGAAAATTTTACGCTTAATGCATTGAGCTTTCTTGAGGACTCAAAGGGACGTTTTTGGATAGGGACACGTGGAGATGGAATACATTATTTTGATCAAAAAACGAATAAATTTAATCCGAAACTTATAAATGGTGATACGATTCGAGGTGATATCTATGGAATTCAAGAAGATGAAAAAGGCTTTCTTTGGTTGAGCACGAATAGAGGTTTGTCGAGGCTTTCAGTTTCAACGGTCGGTGATGCTATTTCAATTAAAGCCAAAAAATTTGATGTTGAAGATGGTTTGCAGGCAAATCAATTTAATCTTTGGTCCTCTTATAAAACCAAAGCGGGCGATCTTTTTTTTGGAGGAGTAAACGGAGTGAACTATTTTAAACCGAAAGAGATCGTCTTTAACGAACATCGACCTGGTGTTGTGTTTACCGGGTTCTCTATTTTTAATAAAGCAATGGAGCCTGGTGTTAAAGGATCTCCATTAAAGAGTAATATCTCTGAATGCAAGGAGATTATTTTAAATCATGAACAGTCTCTTTTCTCTATAGAATTTGTAGCGATGAATTTCACTCAACCCAAAAATAACCAATATAAGTGCAAACTGGATGGGTTTGAAGATGAATGGCGAAATCTGGGTTCGGAACGAAAAGTTACCTATACAAACCTTGATCCGGGGACTTATGTTTTTAGGGTTTTGGCTTCAAACAACGATGAATTATGGAGTGATAAGGAGTCGACTTTGACGATTGTTATTTTACCTCCCTGGTGGAAAGCAACTTGGTTTAGACTCTTAGTTTTGGTCTTTCTCGTTTTATTAGGTTCTTTTATATGGCGTTACAGAATTAATAAATTGGAAAAGATAAATCAAGAGCTTGAAAAAAGAGTCAAAATGCGGACTCTGGAAATATTTGAACAATCAAAAGAATTGGAAACCGTTAATAATCAATTATTAGAATCTAATAGCACGAAGGATCGCTTATTCTCAATCATCGCCCATGACCTGCGGGGCCCATTTAATGGATTAATTGGAATCTCAAATTATCTGAAAGAGGAATATTCTGAACTTCGTGATTCGGAGAAGCTGGAAATGATTTCTACTATCGAGAAGTCATCAAATAATCTCTATAATCTACTTTCTAATCTTCTTCATTGGTCAATGTCGCAGCAAGGAACATTGACGTTTTCTCCGGCGAAAATTCATCTTGCTGAAACAATCCATCATGCCGTTAATGCAATAAAAGGAAATATTGAGGAAAAACATATTCAGTTGGAGTTAGATATTCTTGATGTCGAAATGATTGCTGATGATAATCAACTTCAGGCTATCATTAGGAATTTGCTGTCTAATGCTATTAAATTCAGTCAGGAAGGTGGGCTTATTTCGATTAGTTGTAAAAAAATGGATAATGATCAGGTTGAGATTAAGGTGGTAGATAATGGCGTTGGAATGCCTGATGATGTAAGAGAACGATTATTTAAATCAAATGGCGTGAAGTCTCAGCCAGGTACGAAAAAAGAACAAGGAACTGGACTGGGATTAATGATCGTTCACGACTTTGTCGAGATTGCAGCTGGGACTATTGAAGTTTTTAGCACGTTAGGGGAGGGGACTACTTTTGTAATTCATTTTCCTATGCATTCAAAAGATGTTGAGCGCGCATGAGTTATATGCGAAAGAATCGTCTTTCCAATGCCGGTCTTTTTAAATTCTGTACGAAAGGTTAAAAAAGTCGAGTATAAAGAATTATATTTGTTTCGTTGAGAACGAATATTTAATGACCAAAAAAACAAATTATGTCTACTATAATTACAAATCGTGATGATTTGCCTAAGGATATTCTTGAACTTTTAATTGAAGCCAAAAAAGTCTCAGTAAATTCATATAATCGTTATTCAAACTT
>JAHEYR010000247.1 GCA_023251485.1 Bacteroidales bacterium | reverse complement strand
TCTTCTGCAACATTTTCTTCGCTTTGTTGTTCGTTTCCCTTCCGTCTTCATGAATTCTGTCTGGTTCTTACCCCGGATTTTCTGAGCATCAAATCTTTTTCATTTCGCAATTACCTACTTTGGTTACAAGGTTGAGTTTATTATGACCACCGACCAGCGAATTATCACTGCTGTACGAACCGCGAACGGCGCTTACGTGGATGGTAGCCTGATTAAAGAACTGCTAGGCGATACCCTGTCAAGTGGATTAACAATCACTGAGTTTTACGGAGACAAAGCCTATTTCAGAAAATCAATTCTCGAAAAGATTGACGCAATGGAGGCTGAAGCCTATATACCCGTCAGTGGTTCTGCCTATCGCATTGATGAAAGCGAATTCGCCTATAACAAAGATTCGGATCAATGGTTCTGTAGCCAGGGAAATCAGACGGTCAGTCGGAAATACTATAAGCGGAAGCGCAAAGACTGTAAAAGTGGCTTTCAGGAAGGACATAATTATTACTTCGACGTGAAAATTTGCAAAAGCTGTCCGAAACATGATCAATGTGCCAAAAAGTCGGCCCGCAAAATTCTGAATATTGGGATCAACACACTGGAATTTTATGAAATCTCCCAAAGTCAGAAAACCGATGAATTCAAAGAGAAGTACAAGAAAAGAGCCAGCATTGAAGGGAAAAATGCGGAGCTCAAACGATTCCATGGACTCGGCCGGGCGAAAAGCTACGGTCTGGTTTCGATGTCCAAACAGGCGAAACTGGCAGCCATTGCAGTTAATTTAAAAAGAATAGCGGCCATCATGACCGCTAAATCTTCCTGTTTTTTTGAAATGTTCGTCAGATTTAGAATTCATTTTGTATTCTGAAAATAATTCTCCCGAATTTTATGAACCAGGCAAAAAAACAGGCCTTTTTCACAGGTCCCGGACGTTTCGTTTGTCATATTCATCATTTCACGGCCCGCTCCACCATCATCTTGCCCAGCCCCAACACTCGGCTCAATTGACGGATACTGCCACCGGTTTCCTGCTGAATCTGTCGGATCAGCTGATTTCGCTTGTCTACCGACACTTCTCCCAGATTCCGGTATTCGGGGTTCTGGCTGAGCAGATCAGTCAGTCGTTCATCTGTCCATCTCCTTTTTGAGCGGTTATCCAGACATTGATCCTGGTTTTCTTCCTCAGAAAATCGAATAAAATCTGCTTCTGTTGGAAAATAGTCTTTGATTATCCCACTATCAAGTGACGTTGCCTTTCCATGATAGGCCTGCCTGATCTGATGATAACTGCTCCACGGATATTCTTCCAATCGGGAAGCTATTCCCGCTTTTATGGGATTGCAGTGAATGTAGCGAACCACCGTCATCAGATACAAGTCGTCCTCCACGGCTTCACTGTTGAAACGATTCTGAAAGAGGTGCCCGGTTCGACCGTATTTGTTATTGTGCAATTGCACATAACCAACGGTCATCCGTTTGATGCTGGTCCCCAGTTCTTCGCCTTCTCTGATCAGCAGATGAACGTGGTTGTCCATCAGACAATAGGCATACAACTCAAAGCCGCCGCTTTCTCTGGCTTTATTCAGCTTTTCCATAAAAAATGATCGATCCGCATCATCCAGAAAAATATTACGCCCATCCAGACCTTTCAGCATTACCTGATAAATGCCGGTTGCACTTTTAATCCGGGCTTGTCTTGCCATTTCAACGTTCACCTCCTGTTATTTTTTGCAGTATAACATGTTTTTGTCATTATGACAAACGAAACGTCCCTGTGTCATGCGGGTCTTCAGTTTGTTCCGAATGGTCTCATGACAAGCGAAGCATCCTCGTGTCATATTGTTAATCATCTCTCATAATTTCCTTCCTATCCCAAATCAGTTGCTCATAGTCAGTCTATATTTTTTGTCTTTCTCTTCGTTTTTCTTATCTAGTTCATTGTTTATAAAAGTCATATGCCAATAAAACTTTTGCATCAATTTTTCATCAAATTTATGCCCAATTTCTTTTTTCATCACTTCAAATCCTTCCATCAACATCTGACCACAAAAATGGCAATTAGCTAAATAATTCAAAAAATATAGTCCATCCGAATCTTTGCAAATATATTGCTCCAACTGTTTTAAATTAGTTGTTTCTTTAATAACTTTCTCATCAATGATTACTCTTGGATAATTTGCAACTTTATCCTCCAAATAATAAGCTTTTACCAGAGCTTCTCCCCATACCATAACATCATCAACGTACAGATTCCCTGTTGTTATTCCTCCTCGAAGCATCCATCCAACACTATCACTTGCCGCAAGCTCCTGAAAATGTCCTACACACATAAATAAACTTCTAATGTCTTTTTTCCTTTGTTCCTTATCTGCGGATATTCTTTTGGCAATAATGATATTATCTGAAAAAATCTTAAACTTAATATCCTTATTTTCCTCTATCTGAATCTCTTTTGTAAGATTCATAGAAAATGTGTATAAATTTATGTAGCTTGTTCATTGCCAACTCCTGTTGCTCTATCGCTTCTATACGCTTAGTTATTCCCAACAAGTCTAAATAGGCAACAATATATTCTTCTGTCTTTCTATCATAATTATCTGCATTTTGATTCACCAACATAGCAACTCTTTCTTTGTTAGCTCGTAAGTATTTGTTCTAAAATCGAGACAATTTAAGATTTGAGCTATATCGTTAGCGTCATTTTTGGGATTTCGCAGTTTATTCACATATTCGTATTCAGAGTTTCCTATTATTAAAGCTATTCTATTCATATATCCTCCCAAAATTTTTTAAGGTGTATTACGCTTATAAAACCATTACACGACACACTAGTAAAATTCACCAGAATATCTTTATGAACTCTTATCTACTAAAACTTATACGGTATCGTTAAAGCTTCTTCCAAACTCCAACCATCTTTTATTCTATCTTTAAAGATATAGCTTTTAATTCCCCAATAAGCACACATATCTTTCTCGGTGTCAAACTTCCTACCCAAATGATCAACTACCGTATTAGGATTTTTGCCTTCTAAAGCTTCTTCTAATGACCACCCATCCTTTATTCGATCATTAAAAACATACTCCTTAACACCCCAATGCAAACACATTGCAGACTTTGTTTTAAAACCCCGGTCTTGATGATCCTTAATCCTATCCGGTTGCCTATCTTCCAAAGCCTCTTCTAATGTCCAATTTTCAGAAAGTCTATCTTTAAACACATAATACTTAACACCCCAATAGTTACACATCTCTTCTTCTGATTTATAGCCTCTGCCTTTATGGTCTACTACCCTAACCGTTAAACAATCCTCTAAAGACCAATTTAGACTTCTTCGATCAAGAAAAACTGCATAACTGATATTGTATGCTGAACACATCTCTTTAACGCTCTGATAACTCTTTCCTAAATGATCCTTAACCATCTTTAAACCCTCGTTAACAGTACAACCGTCTCCACATGCCCGGTATGCGGAAACATATCCACCAACTTCACCTTCTTCACCTCATACCCCGCGGCCACAAAAAACGGCAGATCCCGGGCCAGCGATGTCGCTTTACAGGAAACGTACACAAACACCTTGGGTTTAAAATCCAGAATTTTAAAGATCGCTTTGGGATGGATGCCATCCCGGGGTGGGTCTAAAATAATCACATCAGCCGGGTCATGGAGGTTGTCCACCTCCACCATCACATCGCCAGCGATAAACTGGCAGTTGTCGAGGCCGTTCTTGGTGGCATTGGCTTTGGCGGCTTCGACCGCTGCAGCGACCAGCTCGATCCCAACCACCTTTTTAG
>JAHEYR010000074.1 GCA_023251485.1 Bacteroidales bacterium | reverse complement strand
CTGACAATGGCACGATTTGAGGAATCTGCGTCACTCCCCCCTTTCAACACACAAACGTTTCCAGACTTTAAACATAATCCGGCGACATCAAACGTTACATTTGGTCGCGATTCGTATATAATACCGATCACTCCAAATGGTACGCTCACTTTTTTTATAGTTAACCCGTTAGGGCGAATAGTTTCAGAAAGGACTCTCCCCAGTGGAGATGGAAGTGCCTCTACATTTTTTAGATCGGCGGCAATTGCTTCAATACGACTGGCCGTTAAAGTGAGACGGTCATATCTTGGATCAATAGGATCCATACGCTCAAGATCTTTTGCATTCTCATCAAGAATATACTGCATGTTGGAAATAGCCGCATCGGCAATACTATCAATCAATTGATTGATCTGTTCCCTTGTTATGAGGACTGCAGTGTGGGTTGCTTCTTTTGCCGATTTTAATATGGCTTCAGTTGTATTCATATTATAAAAGATTAAATCGTAATGATATGAAGCTGTTTTCTAGATATTAGATTCAAAAAGATAGAGATGATCATAGTGGATAATGGGTTGTTTCTTCTTCTTTCCTGTCAATTCCCTCGCTTTTTCAGAGTCATAAAGCGTCTTCCCTAATCCAATCTCCTCTCCCTGCTGGTCAATAATCTTGATAATATCCCCTTTCTTAAAGAAACCCTTAACACCGGTAACCCCTATAAGCAAAAGGCTGGATGCCTTATCTGAAAGAAGTGCTTCGCGGGCTCCCTCATTGATCAACAATTCTCCTTTTGTAAAGCTGTCAGAATGCGCTAGCCACTTTTTGATACTCGATGATCTTTTATCATTTGGAACGAAGTGGGTGTTTAACACATCTGAGGTTGTATCAAGCAGATCAATCAGTATGTTGTCACTCTTGCCATTGGCAATATGAACATGAATTCCCTGATCTGCTATTTTACGAGCTATATTAGTCTTTGTGATCATTCCACCTCTTCCAAATTCAGATTTAGCGGTCTGTATGTAATCCGACAAGTCGGAGGTGTCGGGCTGTACTTCCCGAATTACTTTCGCATCCGGGTTATTTGGATGGTCTGTGAAAATGCCATCAACATTACTTAGGATGATGAGTGCCTCAAAATCCATCATCGTTGCAATGAGTCCTGATAGTTCGTCATTGTCTGTGAACATCAATTCAGTTACAGAAATGGTATCGTTTTCATTAATAATAGGCAAAACATTATTCTCGAGCAATGTGTTCAGACAGTTCTTCATATTCAGGTAATGTCTTCTGTCTCTGAAATTATCTTTTGTAGTGAGTACCTGTGCACAGATAATTCCATATTCACTAAACAAATCATAATAACGATTGATTAAACGGACCTGTCCAATGGCTGACCATAGCTGTCTGGATGAAACGGTATCAAGTTTATTCTTTGGATGTACTTCGCTACGACCGGCAGCAACAGCTCCTGAGGAAACCAGTACAATTTCAATACCTTCTTTTTTTAAGCGAGCTATTTGATCAGCTAGTTGCGCCATTCGTGCAATATCAAGGGTCCCGTCTGCTCGAGTCAGCACATTGCTCCCCACTTTCACTGCAATTCGTTTGTACCTGCTATTCATCATTATTGTTATAAAAAAAAGAATCCGAAGATTACTCTCCGGATTCAGATTATTTCGTTTTAACACAAAGTAGTTTTAAAGAATAAAGCTAATCTGTATTGGTAATAATATCCGGGGAAAATAAAAACAAAACAAGCGGTCGGCCTGCATGAGCTGATGAGGCTTGAGGTCGTGTAACTGCATGTAACAAATATGTTTTGTTTTTGGTCATCAGATTGATTCGATTTGCTTTTGATAAAACAAAGATAACAAAAGAGATTTTAAACATGTTGAAAATTAGTAAAATGAATAATAACTAACACAATTGTATGTTGTTATCACAATTTTTAACATGAGGTTCAGCCTAAGGAATGAGCCTCCAGCAGATGCCAAAGTATCCTCCCAGCACTTGTTTACTGGTATTTCCAGGATGTGTATAATCATTTTTATCATCCTTTCTTTGGTTCGAATAATCATGAGCCAACCCACAATTAATTCCAATTTTCTTATTCAATGAATAGTTGTATTCAAAAAGAGCGCTAAGTCGTTTTAGCTTATTTGGATAGGAGTTCCATATACCGGAATTCACGGAATAAGTAAGCATCACCTTATAGTGATCATTAGGGATGATATTGCCAGAGAACCCACCATGGAAGGCATAGAACCGTGTATTGGCAATTCCGACCACCTTCCCATTGGCATCATGTATCACCGGATAAAACAAAGGGACACCAATCACATTGCCCTTGTATGTATAGCCTGATATATAAACATAATGGTTGAAATAATCGACTGGCCACTGACCAGCTGGAGGTATTATTGAGTTTGTAGGATGTACATTCTGGTTTCGGGTAAAGTAAAATTCAAGCAATGCCGATGAAATCAATGACTGTTCCTGCTTCTTTGTCCATGACAATCCATATAAATTATCCGGATAATTTTGCCATTTAATACCTGAACGATCTTCTATTGGGTGGCATAGATAAAAAAGAAACGATTGGTTTGCTATCTCTTTTTCTATTGTCAACTTATATTGCCCCAAATGATTCCCTGCAGCATTATCTCTTTCTGTTTCAGGCGCATTTGGCCCTCCAGATCTACACATGATGACTCTTAGATAATCACTGAATCCGTAAGGTAGTTTTCCATACGCAGGATTAGGACTTGTCCCTCCCCACCATGCATAATCGTCCATTCCCAACGTGACTTTTAAGCTTTTATGATTATCCCATCTGACAAACAGATTCTTGTGATGTAGATTTGGGTTCTTAATATATTCAAACTGGTCGCGGATCAGGGCTTCTTCATAGATTGCACTAAAAGATACATTCTTAAAAAGTGGAAGAAATCCATTGGTGCCGAATTGGATAGAAGGATAGGGTCTGCTATTATTTGAATAATAGAAATCTCCATTGGTTGCAGATAGCCCTCCTAATTCTGTTTGGGTAGCCTGTTCTCCGATCTTAAGAAATACTTTCTTATAGCCAACCGAAAGAAAGGCCTCATTGATTTGCGAAGTTGATGGAGCGCTCAAGTCTGAAACCAATGAAACGCCATAGTTTAACTTTAGCTTATGCGATATATTCGAAGCAGAACCTTCAAATTTCAATATACTCGTCTGATGATATTTCCCCTGTTCCTGGATTATGCCTTTTTGATTGGCCCATAGCCAAAAGGGTAAATAATTTTGTGATGAAAAATAGCTGCGTGTTTCAAAATCCAGATGTTGTTCGCTAGTTGTTTGAGCGAACAGCGTATTCGAAGGAATTAATATGACTAAGTAAACCAGGCATATAGATAGTTTTAACTGATAATGCATTTTGTAGTATTGTTGTAGTTAATTTTTATTGAGGATGAACTTTTTATTTATATACATTGCATTGCCCATCTTTCTCAAGACATAGATTTATATTTAATCGTTGGGAATCTCTTTTGTTCTTTCTAAGATGCGATGATTTGATAAATGGTTGCATGCGATTTATGCTTATTCTTCCCATTTAACTTATCGTTTCACTAATTATTGCGCACAAGAGGATTGATTTCTTTATCTTTGATAACGATTGTAATCTTTAAATTTTGTTTAACACCATGGATGCTACTTCATTATTTAACGAGATCAGAGATTTTTGTCAATCTAATGCTAATGAGCAGGTCGCCAAAAATCTTCAACGGTTTTTTAAAGAACCCTGTGATGTTTATGGACTTACAGCTCCACAAATTCATCAAAAGGTAAAAGAGTTACTTCACAAAAAAGAACTAAATCAATCCATTGTTCTAGCGTCAATACCATTATTTTTAGAAGGTGGAAAAGGTGAGGAGATATCTTTTGGTCTTTTACTATTAAACGGTTTCTCAAAACAATTTACAAGAGAGACATTTAACGAAATTGTTACATACTTCCCTAAAAGCATCGATAATTGGGCACATGCTGATATTCTTGGAATGTTAATCTTGCCAAAATTTCTCCTTCAGAAGATTGTTGAGTTGAATGATTTTGATACATGGATCTCTTCTCCTTACAAATTCCAACGTAGATGTGTCCCGGTAACTTTTATTAAACCTGTTAAAATAACTAAAGAAACATCTCCATATATTGATTTTGTCAAACCCTTAATGGCCGACAAAGAAAGAGAAGTGCATCAGGGGATGGGTTGGTTTTTACGAGAAGCCTGGAAGATACAACACGAAACGGTTGAATCTTTTTTATTTGAACGGAAAGAAACTGCTCCGAGATTAATCGTACAATATGCTTGTGAGAAAATGTCTGCCGAAGAAAAAAAGCGGTTTAGAAGATCGGATCAGAAAAGATAGCAGTACATTCTTCCGGAAGATTAAAATACATCAAACCATTATGTCTATATAAAATAAAGGTTTATAATGTAATCTTTTCCCCTTCCTTTTTCGTGTAAAATAAGTGTCATAGTATCACTTATTTTCATCTGTTATATTACTTTTAGATTATTTTTGTATTTCAGTAAGTCTCTATTTTAAATACTACTTTAAAATAGTTAGTAAGGATAAAAAAGCAATTGATGTTAAAACAGAAATAACGTAATACATGAAAACAATATTACTCTTACTCTTTTTTGTCGCATTGACAATGGGGGCTACCAGTCAGAATCCAAAGCGATTCAATGATGCCCAGTTAATTTCCACTGGCGTATATTACTATCCCGAGCATTGGGATCCTTCGCAGTGGGAACATGATATCAAAAACATAGCCGATATGGGTTTCGAATATACCCATTATGCTGAATTTGCCTGGGCACAATTGGAGCCCGAAGAGGGGAAATATGATTTTGCATGGCTGGATAGAGCGGTAGAGCTTGCTGCTAAATACAAAATTAAAGTCATTATGTGTACTTCAACATGTACGCCTCCTGTATGGCTTGTTCGCAAACATCCTGATATCCTTGAGAAAGAAGAAAATGGAACCAGCTTAGATCATGGCTCACGTCAGCATGCTTCCTTTTCTAATAATTATTACCGACAATATGCCTTAAAAATGATTGCAGAGCTAGCCAAACATTATGGAAATAATAAAACGATAATGGGTTGGCAGATCGATAACGAACCTCGTGCCTTCTATGATTTCGGTAATGATGCGCAACAACGTTTTCGTGATTGGTTAAAACAAAGATATAAAACCATCGATGCGTTGAATGCCGCATGGGGTACAACCTTCTGGAGTGAGGTATACAGTGATTTCTCACAGATTAATATTCCTTTGCGCTCGCAATGGGGAATGAATTACAATCAGGTGTTAGATCACAACCGTTTCGTAGCCAACGAAACTGCAACGTTCCTTGATGATCAGGCCAAGGTGGTTCGTAAATATGTTTCACCTGAGCAATGGATAACTTCAAACTATATCCCAAATATCACCGAAGGTTATATCGGTGCAAGTCATGAACTCGACTTTGTCACCTATACTAAATACATGGTCTTTGGTCAATACAAGGGTGTTGGAAAAAAAGGATATCGTATGGGTAATCCAGAAAATATCTCTATCCCCAACGATTTCTTCAGACCCCTAACCTCTGGTGTCTACGGTGTGATGGAACTTCAGCCTGGCCAGGTTAATTGGGGGACTATCGATGCACAACCTGCTCCCGGTGCCGTACGCATGTGGTTGTGGCATGTCTTCGCCGGCGGAAGCAAACTGGCTTGTACCTATAGTTTCCGGTCGCCATTGACCGGTTATGAGCAATATCATTATGGCATCATGAGTTATGATGGGGTTACACCAACTCCGGGTGGATTGGAGTTTCAGCAGTTTATGAAAGAGATCACACAGCTTCGTAAACAATATGATCCTTCAGCAAAGGCTCCTGCCGACCTCGCCAAAAGAAAAACAGCGATTCTCTATAACCACGAAAACGTATGGGGAATGGAACAAAACAAGCAAACCACAGAGTGGAGTTCTTTAGGCCATATCAACAAATATTATCTTCCACTTAAATCGTTTGGTGCCGGAGTTGATTTCATAAAAGACTCTATGGACTTCTCGAAATACCCGATTCTGATTGCTCCGGCTTATCAGCAAATAGATAAAGCATTAATCGAAAAGCTTACCACCTATGTTAAGAATGGTGGAAACTTAGTAATGACTTGTCGTACCGGACATAAAGACCGCGAAATGCATCTCTGGGAATCGAAATTTGCTGAACCTATTTATGATTTGATTGGTTCTGAAATAGAATTCTACGATCTGTTAATGCCTCATGCCCCCGATACCATTAAAATGGATAACAACAAATATGGTTGGACTAGTTGGGGCGAAATTCTGAAACCTAAAGCTGGAACTGAAACATGGGCTACATATCAAGATGATTTCTATGCCGGAAAACCTGCAGTTATATTCCATAAACTGGGTAAGGGAACTGTTACCTATGTAGGTGTAGATAGCAAAAATGGAGATATGGAACTTGCTGTTCTAAAGAAACTGTACAAAAAACTAGACATTCCGGTGATGAATTATCCTACCGGCGTGATGGTCGAATACAGAGATGGTTTTGGAATTGCAGTAAACTATTCTGATAAGAATTATGATATGCCGCTACCTGCAAATAGCGAAATAGTAATTGGTAAAAAGATTATCAAGCCTGCAGATGTATTGGTTTGGAAAGTAAAATAAAAAGATAGGGGAATGTTTTAAACGAAAAGTGAGTTTAAAACATTCCCTGTTTTTATAATTCCTCAAATACCTTGATGATCTCCTCGATCGGTTCTGTGCCAACCGATACTCTTAACAGCTCAGATTTCAACCCAATACTTTCCAGATATTGTCTTCCCTCCGTTGTTTGCAACAGGTCGAAATGTGCCAGATAGACATAAGGCATGGCCAAGGTAAACTCTGTACCAAAGCTGGGACCCTTCGGAAAACGAAGATGATCGTAATAGTGATGCAGTTTCTTATCGAAGATGATAGAGATAAGGCCAGGAAGGGCGAAATCGTTTTTTCTCACTGCTAAAAAATTATCCAGATACTCAGGATTCAGCGCAGAGTAGATAGCTGTTACTTTTTTTGAATGTTTTAGATAGTCGAGTAGGGCATGGGTATTTAATGAAATCTTCTCCACCCTCGATTTATAGTTGACTATTTTGAAAGCCAATCGTTGGATATCTTTGATATACGGTGGTTCAACCAGTTGTCTGATTTCTGCATCACATTCAGCAGCTACTTCGCTTTTGGGATTCAAAACAATAGCACCCATCATCACATCTCCATTGCCACAAGCAAATTTGGTTAGACTTTCAGCGATAATATCGGCATATTCCAACACCTCCATATTGTATGGAGTGGCTATGGTGGCATCAATTATTAGTGGGACATTGTATTTCTGTGTGATCTTACGTAAGCGGGGCAGATCCAAACACTGAATCAATGGATTGTTCGGAACCTCCGTAATTAAACCTGCAACCTCAGCATGATTATTAGCAAGCCAACCCTCTAATTCGTCCAGATTGTTAGAGGTTATCTGGAAATATTTATCATTACTGTATCTCTTTATAATTTCTATGGTATCGAGATAAAGCCAGCCCAACTGAACGAATACGGTTCTCCCTTTTCTTGCTTGGATAGAATGAATGGCTTTGTATGCAGTGTACACGGCATTCATTCCTGTGTTGCAAAGAATCACATCGTCAGAAGATGAGATTTCGTAGGCTTCAGCCAATGTTTTTTTAATGACTTCTTCTGCAGCACCATCCATGTTTCTCTCTTCGTCAAATGGCGCTGAAAGCAACCCCTGATTGAGCAAAAAGTCTTCAGCCTTACGCGATGATGGATTGAGTCCGTTATTCTGTATAAAACTCTTGACCTGACTTAATGTTTCTGCTTCTTTTTCTATTTGGATAAAGTCGAATCCGTTATCACTTATAATAGATAGATCTGTATGTAATTGATTGTTGATCAGCGAAACGGCATGTGGTGAAGAGACAGGAATCAACTCACCCGCAGCGGATATCCCTTTTGTTTCAAAAAAGGAATGTTGTGCTTTTTGAATGAGTTTATTCATAAAGAACCGAGGATAGCCCGACTGTAATTTTTGCATTACATATGGGTTTTTACTCTCGTATCCAATTACTTCAGCAATAGTGGGTAGGCTAACCGATACAGCATGTGGATTATCGATGGGTATTGATGAACCACATGGAATATGTTGGGGTATTTCTTTCATCCTTGCAATAATTTGATATTGCAAAATTACAGCAATATCATGAGTTCTTACCCTTCTTTTTTACATATCATTTCCTGATGTTCTTTTGACTGCTATAGCTATACTTATTTATTTGACAACTTTGAAGATCACTTTTGCAGATTTTATTCCGGGTGATGAGAAAGTTACAGTGGCGTCTCCCTCTTTAGTTCCAGCCTGAATGTAAGCTACTAGTTTCCCTTTGTAGATCTTGCGACTGGCTGTTTTGTAACTGGTGATATCTCTTGGATTTGAGTTTTCTAGTCCTAATAATGTTGCCGATCCATTAATCGTGCAGGTAATATCATTAGCTGATAAGAATACAGGATTACCGGCTTCATCAACTAAAGATAATTCAATGTGAGCAATACTACGTTTTGAAGCACTAAGTTGCTTTTTGTCGGAGGATGCCAACAATGACGCGGGGCTACCAGAAGTCTTTATAATAGAAACATGCTGCTTGTTCATTCCATCTGTAGCTACAGCCTTCAATGTGCCCGGTTCAAAAGGAACGGTCCAATTCATAACACCACTCTTTTCAAAATCAGCCCTGTCCTTTTTGCCCAACGATTTATCATTTAAGAATAGCTCAACTTCTTTACAGTTGGTAAAACAGTTCACTCTAATGACTTCTCCTTTTGTGTAATTCCAATTGGGATCTGCATTCTTCTGATCCCATGGCGAACCGGCTCTCTCTACTTTGGGCGGGATTGTGGTTCCGATATAGACCATTGGTTGATCACTCCATAGACTTTGTCTGAAAAAATACTCCGGTTTCTTTAATCCGCCAAGATCCAACAGCCCTGATGTACTATGTTTTGCCGGAAACATTCCAGCTTCGCCAAGATATTCTATTCCTGTCCAAAGATACTGAGCCGAGATAAATGCATTGTTAGCTACATCGTCCCAAACTCCTTTTCCAAATCCATTTTCACTGCCCAGAATAATTCGGTTCGGATATTTCTTATGGTCGTCAATATATCTGTATTCCTGATAGTTATAGCCAACAACATCAAGTGCATCGGCATAACCTGTTTCGTTGGAGATCAGTACTGCCGCCAATGCAGCCGTTACGGGACGGGTTGTGTCATATTGTTTTACAATCTTTACCAGCTCTTTAGCTATTACTCCTAAACGATTTGAGTTTGGCATTTCAGGGTGGTAACCTCGTCCATAGATCTGTGGATTGGTTCCAAGATCCAGTATAGGATGTGAATAGGGATCGTTTGGATAATCAAGCTCATTTCCAATACTCCAAAGGAAGATAGATGGATGGTTTCTGTTTCTTAACAATTGATCGCGGAGGTCTTTTTCATGCCATTCTGCCCACACTTCATGATATCCTTCTGTGCTCGGTTTACCTACATTCCAACCCTTTACCCACTTATTTTTACCGGCTTCCCATTCGTCGAATGCCTCATCCATTACCAGAAATCCAAGTTTATCACACAAGTCGTACAACTCGGTAGCATGTGGATTATGACTCATCCTGATTGTGTTGCATCCCATTTCTTTTAAACGGATCAATCTACGTTCCCAAATTCCGTTTGGAACGGCTGCACCCAGACAACCCGCATCATGATGAACGCAAACTCCCTTTAATTTCATGGGTACGCCATTCAATGTAAAGCCTTTATCAGCATCGAAATGAAAAGAGCGGATACCAATTTTTGTGTCTATCTCATCAAATACAACAGTGCCCTGCTTAATGGTTGTGGTTAAAGTGTATAGATTTGGATGGTCTATAGACCAGATATTTGGCTTTAATACCTCCATAGAAAGATCCAGATCGGTTCCATTAGAAGCAGCGACAGAAATAGCTTTCGAGCTTCGTGCCACTAATTTCCCATTCTGATCCGCCAATTTGTTTTCTATTTCAACTTTCTGATTTGAAGCTGCATTATTTTCAATCGATACATTCACAGCAACGGTTGCCTTGTCTTTATTTATGACAGGTGTAGTCGCAAAAACACCCCATTGCTTAATATGGATTTTATTGGTGGCTATGAGATATACATTTCTGTATATTCCCGATCCTGCATACCAACGCGAGTCAGCAAATTCCTGATGGTCTACCTTTACAGCCAGCACATTCTGTTTTCCAATGTTGAGATAGGGAGTCAGATCGTATTGGTAAGAGATATATCCATTGGGCCGTTTTCCCAGATAATGACCATTGATCCATACCTCACCATTTTTAGAAACCCCTTCAAAATAGATAGCGACCTGTTTCCCTTTATCAGATGCCGGAACGACAAAAGTCTTGCGATACCATGCTATGCCGGTGGGTAGATATCCTGTTGCGCTTGCCCACTGACTATCAAAAGGTCCTTCCACAGAATAGTCGTGTGGTAATTCTACATTCCGCCACCCCTTATCGTCAAAAGAAACCTCAAAAGCTTTCTCTGAATCGCCTTTAAAGAATTTCCAGTTTTCATTAAATAACAATGTCTTGCGTCCGGATGCACCTGCTGGTGCCTGAGCAAAGGATGTTATTGCAAAGAGTTGCAAAACAAAGATGAGGAAACAGGCTTTACGAATCATGGGGTTTAGTATTAAGGTCGTTTATTTTTAGTTGTTATTAAATCGAGAACCAATAGTTAAGTTTTATCAGGAAAACCGATTTTGGGAATATATTTTTGATGTTCCCTAAAGCATCAGATACTGAGTTATAGCCTGGTGTGATGTAATTAGTTCTGTCTTGCGACCATGCAAAGTAAATTTGAGAACCGGGACGATATTCCCATCTGAATACAAAATTTGACCTGAACTGATCAAAGTTGAAATCGGGATTAGAGAAAGTATAAGCGACGTGCGAACTTCCATTTTCAGATACGGTGTAATTATTATTATTCAGTACAGGGCTTAACACTGAAAATCTGTGTTCATAATTAACATCTCTTGGATTCGTGACTGCTTTAAAATCAGAATATTTACCAACTGAAGCAAACGGACTTCCATAATATTGAATTGAAAGTTCAGGCGTAATATTATAGTCTATTCTGAAGGTGGCACTCAATGTATGCTGGTCAATTTTTCCCAGTATATACCTGCTTTCATTACCCACAGATTTAGTATCAACATATTGTAGATTGTCTTTGTTGCCTGAATAATTTACACTCATCGAAAACTTTAAAGTGTTTAGTGGCATGATCGACATACCCGGTTCAACCGAATAGTATCTGCTGCTTTGGTTGCCAGATGCTGATAAGTATGTGTTCAAGCTGAAGGTTATTTTTTTTGAAGGATCTGTCCCTAGAGAAAATGAATTAACCCATAACGAGGGAACCAGCATTGCATAGCCTCCACGCAAAATACGTGTGTCGAGGGCTTGAGATGTATAATTTAGCGAATTGTTGATGGTCCATTTGTTAAGGAATACAAGATACATATTTAAGTTGCCACCCGATGATAAATGGTGCATTCCGAAATCCCAATTATTTGTTTGGCTTATCCCAATATTGTATGTTCTGAAAATAGAAACAGGGTTGGTGATAAAATATGAAAGCGCTGATGTTTGTTTAAAGATATCGGATGTAGCCAGATATCCGATGTCATTAAAATCCAGACCGGGTGAACGCCAGTTGAATTCAGTTGAATAACGCCATAATCCTTTACTGCCTTTCCCTATTTTAATTCTTCCACCATATCCCGAAAGTTCTGTTCGTGTGCTGTCGTAATGAAAATTTTCAGCATCCGGTCGTTGGTAATAACGTGCCGACGAATATTGAAGTTCTTTAATGGCAGCGGCATTTCCTTTAATATTACTACCCACTAATTTTGCATCGATAAAAAATTCTTTATCATTCCATTGATGAAGTAAATCAAGTCCACCGGTTACAGCATCCCGATTTAGAAAATTGAGATTTGCATTATCAATAAAGCGGTTTGTGGAAGTGAGTATCCCTCCCAGTACAGTGCTTCCCTGCCTGAAGTCTTGTTGCACACGAACAATCGTATAGCTTGTTAAGGGATCAACACTTTCCCTGCTTCTCTTGCCTAATGAATCTATTTTAGCATGTTCATTGGCAGTAAGACTTTGTAATATACCAACTGAAAGTCCATTTGATGATTTTCCGCTCATTTTTACAGCACTCAGAATCGATGTATTCGCAGGGAGATCCATATATTCATTGTTTTTCAAGCTCGGATTGTAGCTGGGTGCATGGCCAATTCGTCGACTGTAAAAGAGACTTGCATCACCAAGATCGAAATTGAAAATATTTGCACCTTCCAGAAAGAAAGGTCGTTTTTCTCCATAAAATGTTTCAAATGCAGAGAGGTTCATCACTGATGGATCCGATTCGACCTGTCCAAAGTCAGGATTTACCGTGACATCAGCGGTGAAATTACTCGACAATCCAATCTTTGCATCAAGGCCTGCATTCCCAAACCAACTCCTTCCTTTATTGGCAAAAGGGTTTTCAGGTTCTTTCTGAAAAGCATTCAACTTCCCAAGTGTATAGGGCATAATTTCTATGCGACGCGATTTTGGGAGCCCTTTAATGCCTTGCAATTCGCCAAACATGTATAATATTCCCGGACTTTTTGACGATTGAATCTCCCAATCACTCTCTTCCTGCAAACGATCAATCCAACGCCAGCAATGCATACCCCATATCTGTATAGAATCACGGCTATATCGAAGTTGGCTAAGTGGAATCTCAAACTCTGCAATCCATGCCGAGTCCGTTTTACCGACCTTCCCCTTCCATACGGCATTCCAGTTTACATCAAAACCATTGTTCATCAAAACCATGTCTATTTTCTGTCCTCCGGCCGTTAGATCAAATTCGAATGCTGTTCGATGGTCATGATAACTATCAAACGAAACGCCTGCCAAGTCACCCGCGAAATCATCACGTCTTCCTGCCTTTTGAGATATTTTCTGAGGCTCATGGTCAATGGCCCGTATCGCTACATAAATGTTTTTATCATCATACAATACTTTCAACTCCGTTGGTTGAGATGGCTTTCCCCCTTCATTCGGAACCCATTGTGTAAAATTACCAGCCCATTCGCCCGTTTTCCAACATGCATCGTTTAATACACCATCTATCACAGGTTTTTCAGTAGTCAAACGCGATGTATGATAAACCCTTACCGGCTTTTTGGGTGCGTCTTTTAATGTGTCGGTAGGGGTTAAAGAATAAACCTGAGTAGAGAATAATAGAAATACAATAAATGTTACAAGCGGTTTGAACGTCATGTTTTCCTCTTTTTATAGATTAGATATTTGCGTAAACTGGTCAAAAATGATCAGCTATGTGATGCCTTCAATAATTAAACGTTGTATTAACACTTAAACGAATAAACGAATATATTTGTATTTTATAAAAGTTGTTCAAAAATAACGAATAATATATTCAGTGCTATTGTTTTGTTAATGAAATAACACCAAAAAAGATGAATAAAATTACCACATTCGTATTTTGTTTTA
>JAHEYR010000246.1 GCA_023251485.1 Bacteroidales bacterium | reverse complement strand
TTCATCACCTCGTAAATTCATAGCAACAATCCGACCTTCAGGATTGATCAGGAAATTGGACGGTATTGCATTAACCTGATAAAATTTAAAAGCTTCGGCTTTACCAAAATCGGCTATGTTAGTGTGTATAAATTGTGATGTTTTGTCCTCCTGCATGGTTTTTTGCCAGGCAGCCATAGCGCTATCGATATCGCCCTTACCAATAATAAGTAGATATACTTTGTCAACGCCTTTCCGGTCAATTGTACCGGTAATATAATAGTTTACTTGTGCATGCACATTCAATTTGTTTCATTGTAGAAATTTATAACACGAACTAAATCTATTTCATCCGTAAATAATTTGTTTTTATTCGTCGTATGGAACTCGCATGTTAAATTTACATCGATGTTTGTATTTTTAGAATATGCTCATTTCATGAAATAAAATTATAACAACGCCACACTGATAGCAACAAAAACATGAGTTATTGTATGAACCCCCCTGTTTTCAGGACGAACCGACCCTGTGGCTGGATGAAACTGTTTCTTTAATCTTTTTATAAGGTCCTAAAACAAGTAAAAATGAGTGATTTTGAAGATAAAAAAGCACTATTTTGTCTTCTGTTTTGGAGTTTTAAAAATATTTCAAATAATTTGCATGTTTTTTAAAAGAGGTTATCTAAGAAGTTCGTAATTTTGCAATCAACAAATCAGCAATAGCACTTTACTAAAAGGAGCTGCTCCTGTTCTTCTCCTCAATTAATATCGGAATTTATCTTCACACTATCGAAGCGAAAATAAGTTCCAATTCGCTTAAGGTTATAGCCCAACCCTAAAAATAAATCTTCAATACTTTTCTTCGATCTCTTGCCCAAAAGGAAGATAAGAGGCCCATATGATTTATCTACGACTTAAGGTTCAACCGTACTTCAACCCTATTTGAACCCAGTTTCAACCATACTTGAACCCAGTCTATAGTATACGGTTGGAGTATGGTTAAAATCGGGTAGAAGTATTTATAAAATTTCGTTGAACCTTAAGTCATGGATAAATCATCAGAGGGTTATATGATCTTTTTATTATCTTTAATGAAATGTGGTTGAGTCTTGTTATTTTGATCGTTGAAATTAATTTCAAATCCTATCTTCTAATCTATTTTCTCTAAAATAATCTTATGCTTTAATCAGGTCTCTAAATTCAGGAATCCTATTCCATATATTTACTTTAATAATCTGATTATGTGTATTTTAATCAAGATAAAGAAAAGCTTCATTCAATAAGCTAAATTAATCATTTTATCAATAAACACATCGAATAATAATATTTTTAGTATTTTTTAGATTCATATTATTATTTACAAACATATAATATTTTTTCTTTATATTTTAACCATATCGATAATAAATAGTAAATTTGTATAATTCACATTCAATCACCACAAAATCAACTGAAATGGCTATTTTATACGGGCCTATCAAATTCAGAGGCCGACTTAAGGGGTTACGTACTTACAAATTAACCGGAAGTGATGAAATTGTTGTTGCTACCAGTGGATCTGTCAGTAAAGGAATCAGACAAAATAATAGAGCATACGATCGACAGCATGAAACCAACTTCGAGTTTACTGCCCGAACGAAATTAGCGAAAGATATTCGTAATGCCTTGGGTGATTGGACTCAAACCATCGTTAATCGGTATCTTCATGGACATCTTACTGCTAAGATGAATGATATTCAGTTGCTGGATAAGGAAAGCGATTACGGGCACCGCAATGTTTATCTCTCTCGCTACAAAGATCTGCTCTATCAGGTTGTTTATTATTACTACAAACCGCTTTCAGATATCATGCAATGTCCGTACACCGTTGTGGACGAGGGTGACAGAAAAAAAGTCACTGTTATTTTAAGAGGTGTGCATCCACTAAAACAGATCAAAGCGCCTGTCAAAGCAACACATTTCCAAATATACCTGAGTATCGGTTGTGTTAAAGACTACACCTATGATGCTGAATGGAATTTTTATGGTTCTTACTCGCTTAGAGGTAGACGGAAAAATTGTGAGACTTCCTCTGCGTGGATTCCGATTGATGGTGGTCTGATGGAAGATATCACCCTGACGGTGTCGCTTCCAGCAGATTATGTGTTAGCTGATGATGAAACGGTTGTCCGCGCTTTTGGCATCGTGTTTGGTCGTATGACTGCCGAAGTGGTTCCGCTGCAAAAAGACAGAGGCAGCATTGTATTTTTAGGAGCTGTTTAGGTTTAAACTGGAAATATTGCTAAAGAAACCGTTTCACTCTCTCAGAACATTCAAAAAAAAAGGAGCAAACCGACGTCTGCTCCTTTTCTCTTTATCGTACTACAATTTCGTCAATGAAAGTCCACGACGTGCCGCCTGGTGCTGCATGCCAGTCGTAGAGATGATGGGTTCCCTCAACCTGAAAACGAACAAACCGACACCTGCCCAAATCCTTATTGAACATGAACGATCTGGTTAGTTCTTCTTTTCTTTGATCGCCTTCCACAACTATTTTACCAACGTCGCGGTAACTTTTCCCGTCTTCTGAAACCTGACAGGTCACAGACTTTGGATGAAGCACCCAACTACCCTGGGAGTAGAGCGAGCTGATGGCAATCTCTTTGGGTGTGCGCACTGAATCTAAATCGAGCACCAACTCAAAATCGGTACCTTCCCAACCCAGCCAGTTGACTCTATAATCGTTCGAGCCTTGTACGCCATTGGTGAGAAGTGCCAGATCGCCTCTGTTATACTTGGGATCGGGAGCCGGGTTAGCGGTTACTTTATGGCGGAAAGCCAGATTTCCTTTCACCTGAACATCGATAGAGCGCAAACTCGAAGTATAATATGCGTCGGGCGTTAATCCGGCTTCGCTTAAACTGGTGACATGATTATTGACACAGGTGGTATGAAAGTCTTCGATCATCTGTTTCATCTCCGGTCTCAATATAAATTCTCCATTTTCTTCTCTGTAAAATCCCCTTGGTCCAAACAGATCGTTCTTTCCAATCTCCATTTTTGCATATTGAATAGGGAGTCGTGCGGTCTTCACCCTTTGTAGATAGTCAGGTTGATCTTTAACTGCTGCCTCAGCTTCATCAAACAGTTGTTCGTAGGCTTTCATGTTTTCGACAGACAGGAAGGTGAGTGAATGGGCTGAAGGATGTCCGTAAATATCTAACCACTCCCCTGTCTTCAAAATTTCGGACTGAAGTCGGTTAATATATTTTCCAATAGCAGAGCCACCTGCACCATAATACCCGGTCAGGAAATCGTTTTTAATCGAATCGACATTCACTTCTGGATTCCAGAGCAAACGTGCGAGCAGATATCCCTTTAGTTCTGAGAACTCATGTCCGGGGCTGGTATTCGATTGTTGAAAATGCTCGTGTGCGCCGTTTTTCACAAAGAACTGAATATTGGGTTGCAATACATGCAGGTTTGGAAATGGGGTTACATGATGCGAAAAGTCGACGGTGTAATCCCACAGATAGATGTGCTTGCTGATCTTTCCCCAGTCGACGATATCTTTCAAAAAAGACTTACTGGTTGGATCGGTTTCGATGGGCTTGCTTCTGTTTAGCTCGATGGTGCAAAGCATAATCTGCACATTATCGGCAGGCTTTGTAACCTTGGGCGCCTGTCGCGAAAACTGGTAAGCCAATGTAGAGATCGTTTTATCAGGGAATTGAGCGGCTACCTTGTTTACAAAACGGATGATGGGTCCGGCAGGCGATCCCTCTTCGGCAATGATCTTCTTACAATCGTCGCACTGACAATATGAAAAGTTATCATTCTGGCTAACCGACCACAACTTCTTGTC
>JAHEYR010000245.1 GCA_023251485.1 Bacteroidales bacterium | reverse complement strand
ACCTGCATCCAAAGATTGGATCAATGCTATGCAGTCGCGTTATAATGATCATGATACTGAAATTGTGTTAGGTTATGGTGGCTACGAACGTTCCGCTGGAATGTTGAATCGTCTTATCCGTTTCGATACCCTCCGTGTAGCCATGAGTTATCTTTCTTTCGCACTTGCGGGCATCCCATACATGGGCGTGGGACGTAATCTATCTTATCGAAAATCACTGTTTTATCGTAACAATGGATTTATCAGCCATTATCAGATCCCTTCAGGCGATGATGATCTCTTTATCAATCAGGTAGCAAAAAGTTACAATACCCATATTCAGATTACGAAAGAATCACATACGCTGTCTCTTCCCAAGAAGAGCTGGGCGGCATGGGTGCGTCAAAAACGCCGCCATCTTTCTACTTCTAATCATTATAAATGGTATCATCAACTACTATTGGCTATCTATCCATTTACCGAAGGTCTGTTTTATGCTGGATTCCTATTTCTGGCTATCACCTTCTACCTCCCGTTATGGGTGTTCCCGGCTTTTGGACTACGTTTAATCAGTAGCTTCATCGTGTATAAGGGAGTCATGAAACGGTTAAACGAAAAGAATTTCCTCATTATAACTCCGTTTTTAGAAATATTTTTTCTTGCTTTTAATATCTTTACTTACTTAACACGGAAACTGAACCCCAGTAAAAACTGGAAGTAATGAAGCAAAAGTTGATAGCTGATCCTTTTCGTTCTGCTATCTATACGCTATTTCTTAGAAACCGACAATGGCTACACGAAGCCTTATTGCTGATCGCTGTTTTGTTGTTTTTAGGTTTGCTATCTCGCATCAAACATACCGGACTCTTTTCCTGGCTTCCTGTTCAATGGTTTTCAGATCGGCTCATTCTGGTAATGCGCAACTGTTCATGGTTTATCGATAAGTATCTTTTTGGACTGAATGTTGTCTGTAGGAAAACTTTCATTTTATATTTTCCTGATCCTAATTCTTCTATCCTTATTTATCAAGGCTGTTCCGGCTTTGGAGAGTTGGTCAGGACGGCTTTATTGTTTACCATCTATCCCGGTCCCACAAAACAAAAACTCTGGTTCATCCCTGCGGCATTGTCTTTTATATTTGTTATTGCCGTATTTCGAATGGTGGGACTTTCTTTAGCTGTGGTTTATCGACCCGACTTATGGAATTTCGTTCATACCCGGTTGATGACCTTTCTCTTTTATGGGGCACTCTTTGTGCTTTGGGCAGTTTATGTTGAATATGTAAAGCCATCAGGTAAGGTCTTTTGCCGGATTTGGGGATAGTTTCCACACGATCGCTACATCTAAACCCATATTAACCTGTTAGATATTTGTTAATGGATTATAAAATAAGCATCACACTATTGACAATCTGGTTTTTGAAGTATATTTGTAAATCAGTTTATTTTTTGGCATGCTTTTTAATGCATGCCTCACCAAACTAAACAAAACAAAACCAAAGATGAAAAAGTACCTTTTATTATTAATCATTCCGTTTTTCTTTGCCTGCGAACAGAAACCCAAGACAAATCCTGAGGTAGAAGCGCTAAAGGTAGAAAACCAGAAGTTGATGTCACAGTCTGTACAAAAAGACTCTGCTTATAATCAACTATTCGAATCTCTCAATCAGATTGAACAGAACTTGTCGCTTATCCGTAACAAGCAGAAGATGATTCAGGAAAGTTCACGTGCCGGTGTTGAAATGAAGGTAGATGTACGTGAAAAGATAGCCGACAATATCAAAGCAATCAACGACCTAATGGCTCATAATAAAGCAATGGTGAAATCGTTAAACGCTAAAATGAAAGATCTCGATATCCAAATCGAAGGATTCAAGAAAACTGTTGAGAGCCTAACCGAAACTGTAGCACAGAAAGAGACAGAAATAGCTGATCTTAAATCGAAGTTACAGGCAATGAACTTCACTGTCGAAACACTCAACGCTCATATCGATACGCTGAAGTCAGTTAATCAGGCTAAAGACCAGAAGATTGCCAGTCAGGTAGAAGCAATGAATACAGCTTACTATGTATTGGGCAATAAGAAAGAGTTGGTAGCACAAGGAATCGTCAAGAAAGAAGGTGGTTTACTGGGTATTGGCAAAACGACAAAGGTGGCCGGCGACTTTAATAAAGACTATTTCACAAAGATTGATATTACGAAAACCACCGAATTCGTTATTGGAGCTAAGACTGCAAAATTATTAACAGTGCATCCTAGCGATTCATATCGTTTTGAAGGAACCAAGAATAGAGTTGAAAAACTGATTATTACAAATCCTGAGAAATTCTGGAAAGCAGCTAAATATTTAGTTGTGATCATTGGCTAAATGATCTGGATTTAGAAAAGAGAAGCCCGGGCATCGTTACCCGGGCTTTTTTATGCCCATAATTTTTGCAGATCAATCGTTTCTATTGCTTCAGGGAACTCTTTCTCTTTGGCAACACATAAAGCAATAACGAAATTATTCCCATAACGATAGTGGCGAATACTCCATATGCCTGTGGATTTATCATTTACCTGCCAGCCCTCTTCTGTCTTTTCCGGAACAAAATGACTGATTGAAGCAAATATCCCGGTTCCAGTTGCTTTTGCAAAGCTCTCCCGAGCTGTCCATAACTCAAAAAAGAGCGTATCGAGGTCTCTTTTCTTGCATCGTTTTAGTAATTCCAACTCTGGTTTGCTGAAAAAACGCTTAGCAATAGGCATCCTGGCCGTCGATATAGCTTCAATATCTACTCCCATTACATGATTGCCTATAGCTGCCACTACAATATTGTTGGTGTGTGAAATATTATAGTGGAGATTGGGGAAGTCGGGTAGAAATGGTTTGCCGTTTTCATAACGGTGCATACTGATGCCTTGTTTAGGTACGCCACTAATGCAACTAACAATATGGGCAACGAGCAGGCTACCTATTCCCGATCGTCGAGCTTGCACAATATTACTGATGCCCTTAATACGTTTAACTTCGTCTTCATGAAGGTGGTTTTCTAGTTTGGACAAAAACAAATCATGAGGTATCTCCGGAATAATTGTGGCTATCAGTTGCATGTTTATCGGTTTAAAAATAAATGGAACTTTATTTTTTTGCAATCTGTTCAACCTTGTCCAACACACGCATGATATTGCCGCTCCAGATCTTCTGGATATCCTTTTCAGTATATCCACGTTTAACTAACTCGAGGGTGATATTTCCCATTTGGCTCACGTCTCTGCAGTCAGCTACACCACCACCACCGTCAAAGTCTGTTCCGATCCCAACATAGTCAATGCCTATAACCTTTACGATATGATCGATGTGATCAACAACATCCTTCACCGTTGCCAGTTGCCGTGGATAGCGCAGTGTTGCTTCATCCCACTCCTTATGCCCCGCATTGGTTTGTTCATCGGTCAGCCCTTCGAAATTATTATACTTTACTCTTATCGCTTTAAATACAGAATCTCTGGTAGGATTAGGAGGTGACTTTTTTACATAGTCGCTCAAAATACACATCTGTATAACGCCACCATTGGTTTTGAGAGCCCTGAGCAGATCGTCATTCAGGTTACGGGGATTATTGCAGATGGCTTTAGCGCACGAGTGTGAAGCGATAACAGGAGCTTTTGAATATTTGAGTACATCCAAAACCGAACGATCGGATATATGCGATATGTCTATCATCATGCCGAGGCGATTCATTTCCTTTATTACATCACGACCAAAATCAGTTACACCACCTGCCCGGAGGGTGTCTGTTTACGAGTCGCAGAGCTGATTATTCTTGGTATGACAGAGGGTGATATAGCGAGCACCCAGATCATAAAAT
>JAHEYR010000073.1 GCA_023251485.1 Bacteroidales bacterium | reverse complement strand
TTAAACCTGAAACATGTCTTTACGCTTTCAACCAGTTCGCGAAGCACAACACCTGTTGTACTTACCGAACTTGAATATGATGGCATTATAGGATATGGCGAAGCCTCAATGCCTCCCTATCTAGGAGAGTCGCATGAGTCGGTTTTGAAGTTTCTTTCCAAAGTGGATCTTTCAAGTTTTAATGATCCATTTGAGATGGAGAATATTCTGGGATATGTAGATCTGATTGAACCGGGAAATAAGGCTGCTAAAGCTTCTGTTGATATTGCACTCCATGATTTAGTTGGGAAGATGATGAAGCAACCCTGGTATAAGATTTGGGGATATGATCCTTCCAAAACACCCTCTACATCTTTCACCATTGGAATTGATACCCCCGAAGTAATTCGTCAAAAGGTAAAAGAGGCTGATATCTATAAAATACTGAAGGTTAAGTTGGGTAGGGACACGGACAAAATGATGATCGAGACCATCAGACAGATTACAGATAAGCCGATCAGCGTTGATATTAATCAGGGATGGACCGATAAGCAGTTTGCTCTTGACATGGCCTTTTGGCTGCACGAAAGAGGCATCGTTTTCATTGAACAGGCAATGCCAAAAGAGCGGATTGATGATAATGCATGGCTGACTGAAAGGAGTCCTATTCCAACTATTGGGGACGAGGCCGTACAACGATTGGATGATGTTTTGAAAGCACATAAAGTATATAGCGGAATCAACATTAAACTCATGAAATGTACCGGTATGCGTGAAGCTCATAAAATGGTTACGCTGGCAAAAGCATTGGGAATGAAAGTGATGATCGGTTGTATGACAGAGACTTCGTGTGCCATTTCGGCTGCTGCACAGTTATCACCGATGGCTGATTGGGCAGATCTGGATGGAGCCTTATTGATTAGCAATGACGTGTACAAAGGAATGGAAGTACGCAATGGAAAAGTTACATTAAATGCATTATCAGGAATTGGAATTCGTAAGATTTAAATAGTAAACCTTTGCTGCAAAAGGCAAAACCGATAATAAGAGAGTATGAAAAAATTATTATTAATCATCTTCGCATTTTATTCATTTGCTGCATCGGCTCAGCAATTTATGCAACCCAGTGTTGCCGCTCAACGTTGGGTTGACCATACCTTCAAAAAGCTATCTCGAAAACAGAAGATCGCGCAGTTAATGGTGATTCGCCTTTCAGAGAAGAGAGGAAAAGAGGTGGTATTCTTCGAAAAAGAGGTAGAAAAATATATTCAGAAATATAAAATCGGTTCTGTCTGCCTGTTTCAAGGCACCTCCGCACAACAAGCTGAGGTGTTAAACAGACTTCAGTCACAAACCAAAACACCACTAATGGTCTGTGTAGATGGAGAAACAGGACTTGGAATGCGCTTTTCTGATGTCATTTCATTTCCGGATCAGCTAACCATTGGGGCAATTCAGGATGCAGATCTCGCATACAAAATAGGTCAAGCAATGGGACGGCAATGTAAACGTGCCGGAATTCAAGTTGATTATGCACCTGTAGTTGATATCAATAATAACCCCAATAATCCGGTTATTAATTTTCGTTCGCTGGGTGAAGACAAATATCGTGTCAGCTTGTTGGCTGCCCGTATCATGAAAGGAATGCAAGATGAAGGAGTTATGGCTTGTGCAAAACATTTTCCAGGCCACGGCGATGTCAGCGTAGACTCACATCTTGATCTGCCGGTGGTTCCAAAATCAATGCAGTCATTAGACTCACTTGAACTATATCCCTTTAAACAAATGATCGATGAGGGTATTGGCAGCATGATGGTTGCGCATCTTTATGTGCCGGCGATTGATACAATTCAAAATCAACCAACTTCACTCTCTAAGAAAACCATCACCGGATTACTAAAAAGCGACTTAGCCTTCAAAGGACTTATTTTCACAGATGGTCTTGAAATGAAGGGGGTAACAAAATACTACCCCGAAGGAACCGTGGCAGCCCAGGCTTTAATTGCAGGCAATGATATGCTGTGTCTTCCATCAAACATTAAACTGAGCATAAAAAAGGTGAGGAAAGCCATTCGTCATGATCAGTTAAGCTGGAACGACATCAATGAAAAGGTAAAAAAGGTTTTATTAGCAAAATATAATCTGGGACTTGACTCGCTCAAATCTATAGAAACAGCTTCACTCTCTGATGACCTGAATGCGGATGTCTTTTCGATAAAGAAAGAGGTCTACGCAAATGCAATTACACTTTTAAAACAGAATAACAATGAGTTGCTTCCTTTATCGAACACAAAAAAGATTGCGTATGTTGGGATAGGAATAAATAGTGCAAACCATTTTGCAAATGAACTGAAGCAGAATTTTAATGCGGATTGTTATTTCTTTGACTATTCAGCAGATAACGCTTCAGTAAATACCCTCATTGATAAGTTACAAGGGTATGACGAGATTGTGTTGGGAATTCATAAATACAGAAAATATCCTGCAAATAATTTTGGATTAAGCAGTGCTGCTATAAAATTGGCCCAACAACTGCAGCTAAAGGACAATACCATAAGTTTCGTTTTTGGTAATCCTTATGCCATCAAGAATTTTGATGCTGCTCAGAATCTGGTAGCGTGTTATGAAGACGACAGTATCATGCATGACGTTGCTATTAACTTTTTAAAGGGAATAATTATTTCCAAAGGGAAATTGCCTGTAACAATAGATACACAATATCATTATGGCAGTGGAATCATTGCCACAAATAATTTCCCCATTGTGAATCCTGAAACAGCCGGTCTTGATGGAAAGAAATTAAAGCTGATTGATGCTATCGCAAACAACGCCATTCAAAAAGGAGCTACTCCCGGGTGTGTTGTTCTGGTAGCGCGAAATGGAAAGATCGGCTATTACAAGGCTTATGGAAAGATGAACTATGACAGTAATGAACCTGTTACTACTTCGACGGTATACGATATGGCATCTGTGACCAAAACATCTGCGACAACTTTAGCGGTCATGAAGTTGTACGAAGACGGCAAACTTGATTTAGACAAGACGCTTGGGGACTATCTACCGTGGACACGTGGAACCGATAAAGCCCCACTCAAAATAAGAAGTGTATTACTTCATCAGGCTGGATTGGTTGCATTCATCCCGTTCTATAAAGAAACCATTGATAAAGAAACCGGAAAACCAAAGCCCGGATATTACCAGTCATACCAGGATAAGACGTATACGATTCCTGTAGGTGAAAAGATGTTCATGCGGAAAGACATTACGGATACGCTGTATAAAAGGATTATAGATAGCAAGCTGGGACCACAGAACAAATACCTTTACAGTGATAATGATTTTATCTTCATGGGAAAGGTTGTTGAACAAATAACCGGTATGCCGTTGGATGAATATGTAAGAAAGACCTTCTATCTGCCGTTAGGGATGATGAGTACAACTTTTAAACCGAGAGAGCACATGTCACTCAATATCATTGCTCCAACAGAGAAAGAAAAGTATTTCAGGCTGCAACAGATCAGAGGGTTTGTACACGACCCGGGAGCTGCAATGTTTGGAGGGGTTGCCGGCCATGCTGGACTATTCAGCAATGCTTACGATTTGGCAAAACTGTATCAGATGTTTCTAAATGGAGGCGAGATGAACGGCTTAAGATTGCTAAAGCCAGAAACATTGAACTACTTTACGGCCTACCAAAGTGAGTTCAGTAGACGTGGGCTGGGTTTTGATAAGCCTGAAAAGGACAATGCTACCAGTTCGTCACCTTATCCATCTAAAAGTGTTTCACCATTAACTTTTGGTCATACCGGCTTTACCGGAATCTGTGTTTGGGCTGACCCAAAATACGACTTATTATATATTTTCTTCTCAAACAGAGTCTGTCCGGATGGTGAGAACAACAAGTTGGGAGAGTTAAGCGTAAGATCCAATATCCAGGAGGCTATTTATCAGTCACTATTGAAATAAACTGACCTTAAAACAGGAGTTATAAATCTGTTTCAATAGGAAAGTAACTGATAAAACCGGCTAATGCAGATTTGCAGTCGGCACCTTTTTTTACAACAGAATAAAAAATCAATACTACAATGAAAATTACAACCGAAAGAGATTCGAATTACAATGATCTCGAAAAGATGTCAGTAAGAGAAATCCTACAAAACATCAACAATGAGGACAAGACAGTGCCTTTAGCTGTTGAGAAAGCATTACCACAGATTGAACAACTCTCAACGGTTATAGCAGAGAAGATGAAGTTGGGTGGACGTCTGTTTTATATTGGCGCAGGAACGAGTGGACGTCTTGGGATTTTGGATGCGTCAGAATGCCCTCCGACATATGGTGTTCCCTTCGATTTGGTTGTAGGCATTATGGCTGGTGGAGATAAAGCAATCAGAAAGGCTGTTGAATTTGCAGAAGACGATATAAAACAAGCATGGAAAGACCTTCAGAATTTTAGTATCCACAAAGAGGATGTGATTATTGGTATCGCAGCATCAGGAACAACACCTTATGTCATTGGCGGTTTGCGTCAGGCCAATAAGAACGGGAATGCCACGGGTTGTATTGTATGCAACCAGGGAAGTCCAATAGCTGCAGAAGCACAATATCCAATAGAAGTTGTGGTAGGACCGGAATTTGTAACCGGCTCGACACGTATGAAATCGGGAACCGCTCAAAAGCTGGTTTTAAATATGCTTTCCACAACAGCGATGATACAGCTGGGAAGAGTGAAAGGCAACAAGATGGTAGATATGCAGCTTACCAATAACAAGTTGGTTAGTCGCGGGACTAAAATGATTATGGAGGAAACCGGAGTCGATGAACAGACTGCATCAGATTTGCTCAGTAAATATGGGAATGTCAGAAAAGCAATCAAAGCAATACTGAAGAGATCCTAAACCCTCACTTTAATCGATACTTACTATGTCTCCAATAACTCTTTTATCATTTTTAGTTGGGTATTTTGCTGTTCTGATTATCATTTCACATTTTACTTCAAAAGGTTCTTCGGATAATTCCACCTTCTTTATTGCCAACAGAAATTCGAAATGGTACTTTGTGGCCTTTGGGATGATTGGCACCGCATTGTCAGGAGTCACATTTATCTCTGTACCTGGAGCTGTTGAAAAGAGCAGCTTCAGCTATTTTCAGTTTGTTTTAGGAAATGCCGTAGGCTTTATCCTGATCGCTAAAGTATTACTTCCTCTATTTTATAGGATTCATTTGATCTCCATTTACACCTATCTGGAAAAAAGACTCGGCTTTTGGAGTTATAAATCAGGAGCCATGATATTTTTAGTTTCGCGCACGATAGGATCTTCATTCAGGCTCTATCTGGTAGCCATCGTGCTTCAGAAATTTATCTTTGATGCATGGAACGTTCCATTTTGGGTTACTATTGTTATCTGCTTAACCTTGATCTGGCTTTATACCCATAAGGGCGGACTAAAAACAATCATCATCACGGATACACTCCAAACAGTATTTCTACTATCGTCAGTGGTTTTGTCCATCTGGTTTTTATCAAAAAGCATGAATCTTAGTCTCGGTCAGGCTTTTGAAACCATAAAACATAGTTCATACTCCAAGATGTTTTTCTGGGAAGATTTCATGGGCAGCAAGTACCACTTTCTCAAACAGTTCTTCGGAGGTGTCTTTGTAACCCTTGCCATGACAGGACTGGATCAGGATTTAATGCAAAAGAACCTGAGCTGCAAAAACATTGGTGAAGCACAAAAGAACATGCTAACATTTACAGGTGTATTTGTTGTCATCAACATCTTCTTTTTAAGCGTTGGCGCTTTACTTTATGAATATGCTACAGTGAAAGGCATCAATGTTCACGCCTTACAGACACCCGATCACCTGTTTCCTGAAATCGCACTAAATTATTTGAGTACATTCCCTGCTATTATTTTCATGCTTGGGTTAACTGCAGCAACATTTGCGACAACAGATTCGGCTTTAACGGCATTAACGACCTCGTTTTGTGTTGATTTCCTAGGTTTTGATAAAAAAGAAAACAAAGATGACCGTAAACTAATCAGAACCCGACATCAAGTTCATTTTGTATTCTCCTTTGTCATCCTGATGGTGATTCTTGTTTTTAAGATCATCAATAACGACTCGGTTGTTAACTCCATCTTCAAAGCTGCCGGATATACCTATGGTCCTTTACTGGGGCTGTTTTTCTTTGGTATGGCTACCAAACGATTGGTACGAGATAAACTAGTCCCATTTATTTGTCTCGCCTCACCACTTATTACCTTTGTCATTGATATGCATTCATTTGCATGGACCGGCTACACGTTAGGATTTGAACTAATTGTGCTCAATGGGCTGATCACCTATCTTCTTCTACTCTTTACTAGCAAAAAAGGTGAAATCAGAAAATATAATGCTTCGGCCGAAGTGGGTTATCAACAAACAGAATTTTAAAGTCGCTTTTTACTATGTAAAATAAAACCGGAGTATCTTTATTTACTAGAGTTGATTTTTCCGAAAGACAAGATCAAATCCAGATTAATTGAGAAAGACAATGAATCTATAGTCTATTTATTGGATGAGTGTATTTAAATGAGCAAAAGCTATATTATAACAATTGAAAAACGATAAAAGGCCAAACACGATGAAGAGTTTTGCAACATGCCTTGTCATAATTATCTTCACTGCTATAATGAGTTGTCAGCAATGGGTTCCTACCGAACATACATTACCTGATATCGAAAGAGCATTTCAGAAGGGTGAATTTACATTGTCTATGCAATGGGCTAATACACTATTGAATAAAAGGAAGTTGAATCCAGCGACCATTGAAAGACTAAAGTCCATAATCGATTTAGCAGAGCGAATCAAAGCTGATTTTACATTGTCGGAACCGGAAATAGAAACCCGTCTAAAGAAAGCACTTGGGAGTTATTCACAAGAAGATAAGGCTTGCTGGGAAAAGAATAACTGGTTGGAATACCGAATGATTGATGAAAAAAAATGCTATTTCAAGCGATCTGTTTCGAATCTCAAGCTAATCCTCGCCAGTCAGCAATCTAAACAAAAAGATTCGGAAGGCCTGGTATCCAGTACATTTTCGCAATTTCTAATAGAACACACCGGGAAGGTTATTGCCTTAGGGAATGCTGATAGCAAACCTGTCGTTCCAATAAAGATGAAAGTCACTTATCAAATCACAGTTCATGCAGATGCCGTTCCCGATGGGGAAACTGTAAGATGTTGGATGCCATGGCCACGAGAAGAACATGCTCGTCAAAAAGATGTCGTTTTATTAAAAGCAAATCCCGCCATCCATTTTATAGCTCCCGACAGTGTTAAACAACGGTCGGTCTATCTAGAACAACCAGCAATAAAAGGAAAGCCAACGATATTTGAGATCCAATACACATATCAATCGATGGCTCAATATTTTGATTTAAAGAAATTAAAAATCTCACCATACAACAAGTCTGCTACAAATTTCAAAAGATACACAGCTGAGCAATATCCTCAAATCGTATTCACTAAGAATATTAAACATTTGTCGGATAGTATCATTGGAGGAACTACAGACCCGAGAGAAATTGTAAAAAAATTATATTACTGGATTAATGATCATATTATCTGGACCGGAGCGCTAGAGTATTCCATTATGCCTGATATTCCGGGTTATGTATTATCGAATCGACGCGGAGATTGCGGTATGCAGACATTGCTCTTTATGACAATGGCAAGATATAAGGGCATACCTGTTAAATGGCAGAGTGGCTGGATGATGCATCCTGGTGAGGTAAACCTGCACGACTGGTGCGAGGTTTATTATGAAGGGGCTGGATGGGTCCCACTTGATATGTCGTTTAATCTTCAGAATTCGAATGACATCAAGGAGAAGGAGTTCTACATCAGTGGCATAGACGCATACCGAATGATTGTAAATGATGCGATTGGCAGTCGGTTTGTTCCGAACAAGAAATTTCCACGAAGCGAGCCGTATGATTTTCAGAGAGGAGAAGTAGAATGGAATAAGAGCAACCTCTACTTTAACCAATGGGATTATTCAATGCATGTGGAATATATAAAATAGATTCTCTTTACTTTAGCTCCATTTTTCTTCATGTTCTCTCTGATTTAAAAATGGAAGAAAGTGCATAATTTACGCTATCACATTTGCGCTATTCCTATAGTTCACTATTTATCAACACGAAACGATAATTTCAAAAAAAGCATTTGAGTGTTTCAAATGGCTGACCAGAAACAATAAAGTATAAAGAATTAGCTGTAACTTTGAAATTGTCATAATCTACACAAACAGATAAATATGAAAAAGAAATTACAACATCTTTCAACAAAAGCATTCAGGATTGTCATGATCTTTGCTTTGATGGTGCCTTTTTTACAATTAAAAGCACAAACCCCCTCCTACCCTTTTCAAAATCCAGCGTTACCTCTTGATCAACGTGTAACTGATTTGGTCTCCCGATTAACATTACAAGAAAAGATCAATTTAATGCAGAATAGTGCTACCGGGATTCCACGTCTTGGAATTCCGGCTTATAATTGGTGGAACGAGTGTCTACACGGTGTAGCTCGTGACGGCGTTGCAACTGTATTTCCTCAAGCCATTGGGATGGCTGCAACATGGAATACATCATTAATTCAACGTGAAGCCGATGTCATCTCAACGGAAGGCCGTGCAAAACATCAGGAACATATTCGTAAAGGTGAATTCGGAATCTATCAAGGCCTGACTTACTGGACTCCAAATATTAATATTTTCCGAGATCCAAGATGGGGTCGTGGTCAGGAAACGTATGGTGAAGATCCATTTCTAACATCCAGAATTGGAGTTTCTTTTGTTAAGGGCCTACAAGGCAATGATCCTAAATATTTTAAGGCAATCGCTACTGCAAAACATTTTGCGGTACATAGTGGACCGGAACCATTACGCCACTCTTTTGATGCGACTGTAAGTAAAGAAGATTTATACGAAACCTATCTCCCGGCTTTCGAAGCACTAGTGAAAGAAGGAAAAGTGTACTCTTTAATGGGTGCATATAATCGTCTGTATGGCAAACCATGTTGTGCCAGCGATTTTTTACTCGGTGATGTGTTGAGAAAAAAATGGGGCTTTGAAGGCTACGTTGTTTCTGACTGCGGAGCAATAGATGATATTTACACTTACCATAAAGTAATGCCAAGTGCAAAAGAAGCCTCTGCAAAAGCGGTATTAGCTGGATGCGATTTAACATGCGGAATAGAATATGGCGCATTGGAGAAGGCCGTAGCCGATAGATTAATCAGTATTAAAGATATTGATAAGTCTGTTAAAAGACTCTTTTTGGCTCAATTCAAATTAGGCATGTTCGATCCTGAGTCGATGGTTGCTTATGCACGGATACCCTATTCTGAAAATAACACACCTGCTCATAACAAGTTATCACTTGAGGTAGCTCATCAGAGTATGGTTTTATTAAAAAATAACGGGGTTCTTCCTTTAAGCATGAAATATAAGAAGATTGCAGTGATTGGTCCAAATGCTGACGACATCGAAGTGTTATTAGGTAACTACAATGGCAACCCTACAAATCCCGTATCAATACTTCAGGGTATTAAAAATAATGCCGGACAAGGTGTTGAAGTCATATACGAAAAAGGGATGAAATCATGCACAGAAGTTGGAGAGAATAAAGATCTTGCACTTGCTGCAGCTAACAAGGCTGATGCTGTGGTTTTTGTCGGGGGAATCTCGCCAAGACTAGAAGGCGAAGAGATGCCTGTAAAAATTGAAGGATTTAAAGGTGGCGACCGTACCAATATCAATTTACCTAAAGAACAGGAAGAGTTATTAAAAGCATTAAAAGAAACCGGGAAACCAGTAATCTTAGTACTATTAAGTGGAAGTGCCTTAGCAGTTAACTGGGAAAACGAAAATCTTCCGGCTATTCTCCAGGCATGGTATCCAGGTCAACAAGGTGGTAATGCTGTTGCAGATGTCTTATTTGGAAAATATAACCCTGCAGGAAGACTCCCTGTAACATTTTATAAATCGGTTGATGACCTTCCTGCTTTTGAAGATTACGGGATGAAAGGAAGAACCTATAAATACTTCGATGGCAAAGTTTTATATCCTTTCGGACATGGTCTAAGCTATTCCACATTTAAATATAATTCAGCCAAGATAACGGCTCCATCTATTAAGGCTGGACAATCTACTGTAGTAGAAGTTAGTATCACAAATAAATCAAAGATTGCCGGAGATGAAGTAGTTCAGGTTTATGCTGCATCAAAATCGATAAAAGCATTTCGTCCTGTTAAAGCATTGGTTGGTTTCTCGAGAGTGACAATCCCTGCTGGAAAAACCGTAACTGTAAAGGTCCCCATCAATCAGTTCTCAATGAGACAATTTGATGAATCAAAGGATGATTACACGGTATATCCGGGCATCTATGAATTAATGATTGGCTCTTCATCATCAGATGTAAAAATCACTAAAAATCTGACTATTAAATAGTCGTTATAACCCATTACTAAAAAAGGCTGTTCCTAAAAGGGACAGCCTTTTTTATTGATTTATGATCCCTATTATTGGCATATATTATTGATGGCGCTCAGATGACACTCCGATGCAACAGATAACTCTTATCCTGACAAGATCACAGAAAGGTATTAGATTGGTATTCTATTGGCTCTATGATACTAAATGGGAACCAGAGGACTACCTGAGGATGATTCAAGGATGTTATCTTTTATCAGCTGCATCTGAGTGTCATTTGAACAGAATATCATGGATATTGATTTTGCTTAGAATACACTTATCGTTGATATTACAGGACAAGCTTTAGAATCAGTGATATTAACTCTTATCTTACTGGTTTCAATCGGTTCGATCTTCAGTATCCGCTTGTAACCGATTGTTGTACCCTTTGCAATTTGTTGCCACTTGTTATCTTTCAAGGCTTCAACAGTGAATGACTTTACACGTTGTCCAAGTTTAATATACTCCTGAATAGCGATATATTTTACAGTAATCGACTTGGTGAAATCTAACTGAAGGCTTCCGGTAGTTACATTATCATCCGTTGCCCAATAAGTATCTTTCTTACCATCTGCAACATTTGATGCAGCATATTTTATTGATTTTCCCCTGTATGAATCAGCAGTTACTTTAGCGTTTAAAGATAAGTCCGTTTTAAAGGCTTCATCCAGTAGTTTCTTCCACCCCTTGAGTGATGCTAAATCGTTTTCATGAATCAGACCTCTTCTATCGGGAGGAATATTTATAATTAAATTAGAACCTCGTCCGACTGAAGAAAGATAGATATTGAAGAGATTTTCAGGCGTACGAACCTTCGCGTCTTCTTTTGCATGATAAAACCACCCCGGTCGAATTGAGACATCTACTTCTGCAGGAATCCATTTAGATCCATCTGCCGAGCCCGTATTCAGCAGGTCGCTTATTCCAGACTTTCCTGCATAGATTGTATCATTAGAGATTGTATTCCAATTCGTTTCATTTATAAAACCACTTTCATTCCCACACCAGCGAATGTTGGGTCCTGCATCACTAAAGAATAAAATATGATGCACCAAATTCTTAACCATTGCAATGGTATTAGGCCAATCGTAATATTTTGAAGCATCAATATGACGAACTTCCTTTTTTCCACCATAATAACCGTCGCCACCATTGGCTCCATCAAACCACATCTCAAAAACAGGACCAGTAAACGACAACAATTCTTTAAGTTGATTGCGATAATATGTAATATATGCTGGAGTACTATAATCAGGGTTGTTGCGATCCCATGGTAAGAGATAAATCCCAAACTTTATACCCTGACGCCTACAGGCATCGGCTACCTCCTTCACGATATTTCCTTTCCCATCTTTATAAGGACTATTTTTTACTGAATGCTCAGTATATTTACTTGGCCACAAACAGAAGCCATCGTGATGTTTACAGGTCAGGACCAATCCCTTTAACCCGGCTTCTTTAATTGCGGTTACCCACTGATCCACATTCAAATTCGTAGGATTAAATACCTGTGTTGACTCGTCACCAAAACCCCATTCCTTATCAGTAAAGGTGTTGGTTGTAAAGTGGACAAACGCATAGTTTTCCATTTCATGCCAATTCAATTGATCCTGAGTAGGAACCGGACCACAAGGTGCTGGTGGAAGAACACCCTTTTGTGCAAAAGAGAGACTTATCAATCCAGCAAACAAAAGCGTTAATAGTTTTCTATTCATCATACTAATTGTTTTTTTATTATTGTCGTTTGGTGTAATTTCATAATGTAAATTTACAAACATAAATCAATTGTAAAAACACTAAAACATTCTTATGAAAAACAATAAATTAGCATTGGCTAACAAGGGTATGACGATATTAATATTCATTTTTTGTACCATCGCTACGCTTACTGCGCAAACAAATATACATTTTCAATTCAAAAAGGATCATTCTTTCAAGATTGCTCAGTTCACGGACTTCCATTGGGATAATAAATCAGCAAACTGTGCGAAGACGATTGAGACGATTCAACAGGTTTTAAATAATGAGAAGCCTGATATAGCAATTCTCACTGGCGATATCGTTACAGCCAGTCCTGCAAAAGAAGGATGGCTCGCTATAGCGAAGATCTTTAATGATGCAAAAACACCATGGGCAGTCACGCTAGGAAACCATGATGCAGAGCCGGGGCTGTCTCGCGCTGAGATATTTAAACTTCTTGAGACCTTGCCCTATTTTGTTGGGAGTAAAGGCCCAGCTATTTATGGTTCTGGAAACTACACACTGCCGATAGCAGCTTCTGATAAAAAATCAACGGCTGCTGTAATCTATTGCATGGATTCGAACGATTATTCAAAGGATAAAAAGATAGCACATTATGATTGGATCCATTTTGATCAGATTGACTGGTACCGTAAGACCAGTGATAAATATACATCCGCAAATAACAATTCACCTGTCCCCTCAGTTATGTTTTTCCATATTCCAATCGTTGAATTCAATAACATAGTTGGAAAAGAAACTACCATTGGAATTAAAAAAGAGAATGTAGCATCGTCAGAAATCAACTCCGGTATTTTCGCATCTCTGGTTGAGAAGAAAGATGTTATGGGCGTCTTTGTCGGACACGACCATAATGATGATTTCATAGGGATTTATCTCAATATCTGCCTTGCTTTCGGACAAGTTACAGGTGCTGATGCTTATGGGGAACTAGAACGTGGGGCGCGAATCATTGAACTTCAGGAAGGGAAATTCAGCTTTGATTCATGGATAAGAACAAAAACAGGTGCAAATTTTAAATATAACTACCCATCAGGAAAAAGCATGTAACAAATGGCATGTCACAGATGCTCTTTTTAAGACAGTTCACGATCTTTCTTAATCAAAATCGATCATGGCTTTAAGCACCCCGTCTTCATAAGTAGTTAATAAATCAAATGCCTCTTTGGTATTTTCTAATTTAAACCGATGTGTTGCCCAGTTATCCACATTGACGATGCCATTACTCATCAGGTCTAACGCTTCGACAGTGCAATGGTTTTGTCTTCTAACGCTTTGGATACAGATTTCTTTACGTCTGATTTTATCGGCACTTAAAGACCATCTATCAAATTCGGGAATACCAATAATCATTAATTTCCCACCCGGTTTTAGCATATCGATAGCTTGATCTAGCGCTTCTTGTTGTCCACAGCATTCAAATACGGCATCCAGTAAGAGAGGCTCTTGCGCTGATATAGAAGCGACAATATCTTCTTTATCAGGGTTGCCTGTCCAATAAGCCCCATTCTGTTTAGCTAAAACCAGACGCTCGTCAATTCTATCTGTCATAAAAACTTTTCCGGCTCCCATAGCAAGAGCAGGCAACAAAACGCTTTCGCCAATCGGACCTGCACCAAAAATGCCAATAGTCGCGCCGTGCATGGGTATT
>JAHEYR010000244.1:438-3862 GCA_023251485.1 Bacteroidales bacterium | reverse complement strand
AATACGAGGGAAAGTAACCAATGGCATTAGTCCTCTGAACGAATTTAAATCACTACCACATAATCCGACAAAACAAACATCAATCATTACATCGGCAGGCCCCATGATAGGTTCAGCTGTCTCCATCGAAACAACTACACCTGCCTCTTTTATTGCAAAAGCTTTCATTATTTTAATAATTTAATTTTATAAACAATAGCATTAACCTAGTTTGTACGCCCGAACAGCATTACCACCTGTAATTGCAGCCTGATCTTCATCAGATAATGCTGAAATATAAGTTAACACAGTCTCCATTACCAATTGATATTCTGCAACTACAGTACACACAGGCCAATCAGATCCAATCATTAACCTTTGGGTTCCAAAAGCTTTAAAGACCACATCCAGATAAGGTGTTAAATGTGTAGGTTTCCATTTAGCCCAATCTGCTTCTGTTACCATCCCCGAAAGCTTACACCAGACATTGGGGTATTGAGCCAATCGTTCCAATCCAACTTTCCACGCATCTATTGCCCCTTCTTTGATAGGTGGTTTGGCAATATGATCGAGTATAAATCGTTGCTTTGGAAACATGGATACCAGTTCAGTAGCAGCTCCCAAATGCTTTGGAAAGATCAGAATATCATAAGCCAAATCATATTGGCTTAAACATTTTAGCCCATTCAGAAATTCAGGTCTCAACATAAACCGATCATCCGGTTCATCCTGCAAAACATGGCGGACACCCACTAGTTTTGGCGACTTTGAAAATCGTTTCAAATGTTCATCAACAGAACTGCTGCATAATGGAACCCATCCTACAACACCCTTAATCAGCTCACTTTTTTCGGCCAACCCTAACAACCATTCGGTCTCTTCAATCGATTGCCTTGCTTGAACAGCAATAGTACCGTCGAAGCCAATCGACTTCACATGAGGCGCAAGATGAGCTGGCAAAAAATCTCTTTTGAGTAGTGCCATTTGCTCATCAATCCACCCATATTCTTCGGAAGAATAGTTCCAGAGATGATGATGACTATCAATCTTCATAGGATAATCAGGTTTTAGGTATTTTCCCAGGTTAAGCGACTTACCGGTTTTAGAATATCAAGTACATCTTGAAGTAGTGCTTCGTTTTGAGGCTCTTCAGTCCAACGAATATTTTCAATGAAGTTGTGTGGATTGGCACTGCTTACCAATGTGGTTGTAATCTGAGGATTCGTAACTGAGAATTTCATTGCCAGTTGTTCAATTCTGTAGTTCTTCGATTTACAATGGTTTACAGCCTTCACTACTTGTTCTTTCAATTCATCACTTGCCGGATGCCAATCTGGCCAACCACGCTCGCTCAATAAGCCCATTGATAATGGGGAAGCATTGATGATGCCTACACCATGTTCTTCAAAAAACGAGAGATAATCAACCAATGCATCATCATTCAAACAGTAATGACAAAAAGAGAGTATCGTTTCAACAGTACCTTTTGGTGTATTCTCAACAACATATTTCAACTTGGCTAATGGCAAACCGGTAATTCCAACATGTCGGGCTAACCCTTTTGCTTTTATTTCATGAAGCGCAGGTAGTGTTTCATTAATCACCTGATCAAGATTACTAAACTCAATATCATGAACGTTAATCACGTCGATATAATCGATATTAAGACGCTCAAGACTTTCATGCACACTCTCTTGAGCCCTCTTGCCACTGTAATCCCAACTTTTCACTCCGTCAGCACCAAAGCGGCCCACTTTAGTAGACAAATAATATTTTTCTCTCGATATATCTTTCAGTGCTTTACCCAAAACTGTTTCGGCTTTAGTAAAACCATAGTAAGGCGAAACATCAATGAAATTAATTCCCCTTTCAACGGCAGTGTGGACTGCCTGAATTCCATCCTCTTCTTTGATGGAATGGAAAACCCCTCCTAACGAAGAGGCTCCAAAACTGAGATTCGATAATTTCATCCCAGTCTTTCCTAATTCTCTGTATATCATATTGCTTAAAAATTATTAATAGTAAAATAGTGCTCCATCTACCTACTGACGAACCTTATGTCCTTCAACGGCATAGTATAGAATGAAAGCGAACAAAGGAATGGGCGCATAGAAACCAACTGACATAGAAGATACATCAGCAATCCAGCCCATAAACATTGGAAAAATAGCACCTCCCACAATCGACATTACAATAAAAGAAGAGGCTTTCTTTGTCTTTTCACCCAATCCTTTTATCCCTAAGGCAAAAATAGTCGGGAACATAATCGACATAAAGAAGAAGATCATAAACAATGCGATAATTGAAACCCAGCCTAATCCAAGACTAACCACAGGAAGCAACAAACAACACATCAATGCATAAAAAGCAAGAAGACGAGTAGGTTTGAAATAACTCATTAAAAAGCTTCCTGAAACACGGCCAATCATAAACAATCCAAATCCACCAATCCCTAATATTAAGGCTGCTGTTGAGTTTGAGAAATGAGGCGTTAGTGCCTTGTCGGTCATGTAATTAACAAAGAAGCTAAAAACACCGGTTTGAGCAGCAACATAACTAAATTGTGCAATTACAGCCAATACAAAATGACGTTGTTTAATCAGCGGTTTGCTCGAAAAGGAAGTAGCTGCCGAATCACCCGACACACCATGTACAGGCTGTTCTTCAGTTATTTCAGGAAGCGAAACCCTCAGATAAACCAAGGCAATAATCAAAACGATGGTTCCAATCACAAAATATGGAAGCATTAACGACGACAATTTATTACCATCAGCACCACCTTTATTTCCCAGGATGAAGAGTCCACCAATGATAGGACCGATAATCCATGCCAAACCATTAAAAGATTGTGAGAAATTGATTCTTCGTTCTGCCGATTCAGGAGGTCCTAATTTTGTAGTATACGGATTGGCTGCTGTTTCCAACGTGGTTAAACCACATCCCAGAATAAACAGGCCGGTTAAAAATAGCCAGAACGACTGGATGAGCGAAGCAGGAATAATCAAATAAGCACCGGTAGCAAAAAGAAGAAGTCCCATGATGATTCCTCTTTTATAACCAAAACGTTTCATAAACAGACCGGCAGGTAATGCCATTAAGAAATAGGCCATATAAACAGAGAACTGAATGAGTCCCGATTTAGCCTTTGAAATTTGCAATACATCCTGAAAATGTTTGTTCAACACATCAAGCATTCCATGAGCCATACCCCATAGGAAAAAGAGCGCCGTAATCAGGATGAAAGGAAGTAAATTTTCTTTCGTAGTAAGTTTCTGGTGTGCCATAAATTTGTCTTTAAATGATTTGGTGTAAGTATTTTGGTTGTTTAAGGTTTTCTGTTTACTGAACTTTTCCATTGAAAATCCTCTTCAATAATAATCGACAAAGGTTTTTCAAGTTTCTCTTCCATAAGTATTTCATCGATGAGGGTATTAACAGCAATGTG
>JAHEYR010000244.1:0-428 GCA_023251485.1 Bacteroidales bacterium | reverse complement strand
TGGATAGCGAAGGACTGAAGAGCTGTGCCGTATCACTAAAACCATAACCGATAATACCTACATCGCCGGGGACATCCAGCCCCAGTTTCCGAATTGCCTTGTAAGCGCCCAAAGCCACACGGTCGTTCACAGCCAGTATTATTTCAGGCAATGCATCTAGTCCATGTAGCTTCATAAATGCCCGATACCCATCTTCAACTTCATAGCCACCTTCAATGATCCATTCATTATTTATTGGAAGTCCATTTTTCTTAAGAGCCGCTTTGTACCCCTCGCAACGTTCCCTACCAATATTGATGGAAGAATAACCTGCAAAGTGCGCAATCTTCGTATATCCAGCCTGTGCCACCTCATCAATAGCATCCATAGTTCCCTGCTTATCATTGAATACGATGGTACTAAAGCCCAATTCTTCAATAGCACGGTCG
>JAHEYR010000243.1 GCA_023251485.1 Bacteroidales bacterium | reverse complement strand
AAAGCCTGATGCACTACAGACTGCCTTGCGTGTGGGTAAGGTTTTATTTAATAGAACCCATAACGACTTTGCAGGAATGCATGTGTTGAATACTATTCTCGGAGGGTATTTCGGATCACGCCTGATGACAAATATTCGCGAGGATAAGGGATATACCTACGGCATCGGCTCGGGGTTGATATCACTAAAGCATTCGGGCTTCTTCTACATCTCGAGTGAGGTAGGTAATGAGTTTGCCAATAAGGCGATGGATGAGATATTCAACGAAATTAATCTGCTTAGAAATGAGCCAGTTAGCAACGAAGAATTGAGCCTGGTACGCAACTATCTTGGTGGCACATTCTTAAGATCAGTAGATGGTGCGTTCTCTTTAGCCGAACGTTTTAAAGAGATGCACGAACATGATTTAACAATTGACTATTATTTTAATCTGTTGAGAAAAATACAAACGATCACTCCGGATGAAATAATGGAACTGGCTAATCGTTATCTTTCTGTTGATTCTCTTTATCAATTAAAGGTTGGTAAATAATCGGGATCAATAAAAACGAAGTGTTTAATACCGTTTTTTCTTAACTTTGCAGCTTATTATTCAGAAGATCATATGTCGGATTATTCAGAAAAATTCCTTGGTGAAGGCCTTACTTACGATGACGTTCTGCTCGTTCCAGCTTACTCTGAAGTGCTTCCTCGTCAGGTAGATACTACAACTCTTTTTTCAAAAAACATCAAGTTAAATATTCCAATTGTCTCTGCGGCAATGGATACTGTTACCGATGCTGTAATGGCTATTGCCATGGCACAAGAGGGTGGTATTGGTGTTTTGCATAAAAACATGACGATAGAAGAGCAGGCAAACGAAGTAAGAAAAGTAAAAAGAGCCGAAAATGGTATGATTCTAGACCCGGTCACTCTTAACGAGGAAGCCACGGTTGAAGATGCTTTGCTCATTATGAAAGAGTACAAAATCGGTGGGATCCCGGTAGTAAATGCTAACAGACAGCTCGTTGGTATTGTTACTAATCGTGATTTACGTTTTGAACGCTCTATGCAAAAACCGGTAGCCGAGGTGATGACCAGTCAAAATCTGATTACCGTTGCCGAGTTTACCTCTTTTGATGAAGCCGAAGGAATCTTACAGAAATATAAGATTGAAAAACTTCCGGTAGTTGATAAAGACAATAAATTAATAGGTCTGATTACCTATAAGGACATCATAAAAATTAAAGCTCGCCCGAATGCCTGTAAGGACAGTTTCGGTAGATTACGTGTTGCTGCGGCAGTGGGTGTGACGAGTGATACGCTTGAAAGAGTTGCTGCGTTGGTTGCTGCCGGAGTTGATGCGATCAGTATCGATACCGCTCATGGTCATTCAATGTATGTGATAGAGAAGGCGAAAGAGATTAAAGCATTGTATCCGAATGTCGATTTGATCGTAGGAAATATTGCGACCTCAGAAGCTGCACTTGCTTTGAAAGATGCAGGCGTTGATGCTGTGAAGGTAGGTATCGGTCCGGGATCGATCTGTACGACTCGTGTAATCGCAGGTGTTGGGGTTCCTCAACTTACTGCTGTTAATAATGTTGCACAGGCACTGAAGAATACGGGGATACCTGTAATTGCTGATGGTGGCGTTCGTTATACAGGAGATATCGTAAAGGCTCTGGCTGCAGGAGCCTATTCCGTGATGTTGGGTTCATTATTTGCCGGAGTTGATGAGTCTCCGGGAGAAGCAATTATATTCGAAGGTCGTAAGTTTAAAACATACCGTGGTATGGGTTCTCTGGAAGCTATGCAAAAAGGATCAAAGGATAGATATTTTCAGGATACTGAAGATGATATCAAAAAATTGGTTCCTGAAGGTATCGTAGGTAGGGTTCCTTACAAAGGTTCGCTTTCAGAAGTTGTCCATCAGTTGGTGGGAGGCTTGAAAGCAGGTATGGGCTACACAGGATCGATTAACATCAATCAACTGCAACAGGCTAAGTTTATCAAGATTACCAATGCCGGTATCATGGAAAGCCATCCGCATGATGTTACAATCACTAGTGAAGCTCCGAACTATAGCAGGTAATATTCTGTAACTAATGCATTTTAATGATATGAGTACTTCGGCCTTAAAAAAAGGAACCTCTTTCGTCCATATTGGACTACTGATTACAGGATTTGTTGTACTATCCTTGTCTTCTTTCGGACAACAGGTAAGTGAGCCTGTATTATTGAATATAGGAGGCGAAAACATCACTACATCTGAGGTAATGACACTCTATCGCAAGAATAATCTACGAGGAGCTGTTCTGGATAAAAAATCGTTTGAGGAGTATTTAGAGCTCTTTATCAATTATAAACTAAAGATAAAACTGGCTTCTGATGCTAAAATGGACACCATCACTTCGTTTAAAAACGAACTTCGCTATTATCGTAGTCAGCTTGCGCAGCCCTACATGATGGATGAAGAGATGAGCAACATGTTGGTTAAAGAGGCTTATCAACGAAAATTGAAAGATATCAGGGCCAGTCATATTCTGGTTGCAGTCGACATCAATGCCAATCCTGAAGATACGCTGAAGGCTTGGGATAAGGTGATGGCAATCAGGAAACGGATTGAAAACGGTGAAGACTTTGGAAAAGTTGCTGCCGAAGCATCCGATGACTTAAGTGCTCGCGATCAATCAGATGGTATTAAAAAGATACCGGGCAATAAAGGTGATTTAGGTTATTTTTCTGTATTCGATATGGTGTATCCATTCGAAACGGCTGCTTATAATACAGCCGTTGGCAATGTCTCGATGCCTGTCCGCTCTGATTTTGGTTATCACCTGGTTAAAGTTAATGCTGTTCAACCCGCACTGGGTGAGGTATTGGCGGCTCATATCCTGTTTCGTTTCCCGGATCAGGCTACTCATGCCGATTCTTTAGCTTTAAAGGTAAGGGTCGACTCTGTTTTTGCCAAAGTGAAAGCTGGCGATGACTTTTCTGTCCTGGCTCGTAGCTTTTCTGACGACAGAATCACTGCTGCAAAGGGGGGCTTATTACCCATGTTTGGTTCTAATCGAATGATTCCTGAAATTGTAGTAGCTGTCGATGGATTGAAACCGGGAGAATATAGCAAACCTTTTCTCACGTCGTATGGATGGCATATCTTGAAAATCCTTGAACGTAAGCCGGTAGGCGTTTTTGAGGATATTAAAGACGATCTGCGTCAAAAGGTGACACGGGGGGATAGGTTATTGGCATTAAACGACTCGTTTATTTCGAAATTGAAAAAACGATATGGGTTTGCCTACGATCAGAAAGTATTGGATAAGTTTTCTGATGAGATTACCGATGAAGTATTTACCGGTAAATGGAAGATTCCTGAGTCGAAAAAGCTTTTGAAGAAACTCTTGTGGTTTGAAGACTTTGAGTTTAAGCTTCAGGATTTTGCTGAATATATTGCTGAAAAGCAACACGTAGAGAAGAAAATTCCTAAAAAGGTTTATACAGCCAACAGGTTTAATGATTTTGCTAATAAGCAGTTGTTGGATTATGAAGACGAGCATCTGGAGGTGAAATATCCTGAATTCAGATCCCTTTTAAAAGAATATCACGATGGATTGCTGGTCTATGCACTTACCGATATGAATGTTTGGTCGAAGGCAGAAGTCGACACAACAGGGTTACGCAAGTTCTATGAGAAGAACAAGTCGAACTATATGTGGGATACTCGCGTGGAGGCTTCAGTGTATTCGGTTCCGGATGTAGCGACCGCTCAAAAGGTTCGTTCTATGGTTTTAAAGGGCGTTTCTGAAGAAGAAATCTTAAAAAGTTATAAATCTGACACTAGCAAAGTAGTAAGTATAGAACATCACGTGTATCTTCGTGGAGAAAGTCC
>JAHEYR010000072.1 GCA_023251485.1 Bacteroidales bacterium | reverse complement strand
TTCAGGACTTACTTCTGAAGAGCTTTCGGTTAAGGCTAATGTGAAGAAGCTGGTCGAATTACGCCGTACCTATCTGCCATTGGTTTATGGTGACTACTTACCGCTGTTTAATGATAAAAAGTCATTGGCTTTTTGTAGAACCTACTTTGGTAAGATTGCAGTTGTTGCTTTTAATGGATCCGATCTGGAAAAGAAGATCACTGTGAAACTGCCTAAGTATTATGATGCTGTTTCTTTGAAAGCTAATTTTGGTTCATCCTTCTCGATGGGAAAAGATGGAGTAGTAATAATTACATTGAAACCCAGATGCTTTGATGTTTTAACAAATTAAAAAGAACAATAAGGTTTCACTGACTGAACGATCAAGACCGGAGGAATACTTCCGGTCTTTTTTTTGTGCTACCAGTAGTCGGAATGATGAATATGCATTCAACTTATTTTACTAAATTTACCTTTCTAAAAGTTGCAGGTGCAACTTCTTTATGCTTGTTAATTCCAACTATGAAAAGAAACATTTTTGCATTCATGCTTTCACTTTTTTTACTGTGCTTTTTTTGTATTCAAACTACTGTTATGGCACAGGATAACCAATGGACTCACTTCCGAGGAAATAATCTCAGTGGGGTATCTGCAGATAATCAGGTGCCTGTTACATGGAATGACTCCACGAATATAATCTGGAAGACTGAGATCAAAGGAAAAGGGTGGTCTTCACCGGTTGTATATGGCGATCAGGTGTGGGTTACTACGGCAACTCCAGATGGAAAAGAGATGTCGGGTGTTTGTGTTGATTTTAAAACAGGTCGCATTCTCTATGATTTGCCACTTTTTAAGACTGATAAGCCAGATGGCAAACATGATATGAACTCATATGCTACACCAACCTCGTGTATAGAGAATGGTTTTGTCTATATGAGCTTTGGAAGCGCCGGAACGGCTTGTGTTAATACAACTGATGGTAAGGTTGTATGGAAAAGGGACGACTTTAAATGCAATCACGCTCAAGGACCTGGTGCTTCTCTTTTCCTATATAAGGATTTGTTAATTATTAATTTTGAAGGTACCGAAAGTCAGTATATTGTAGCATTGAATAAAAAAACGGGCGAACAGATATGGAGAGCCGATCGTCCGAAAGAGTGTTATGCGCATTTACAACCTATTGGCAAAAAAGCATATATCACACCTATTGTGGTAACTGTAGGTGGTCGCGACTTGCTCATCTCTAATGGATCGGCTGTTTGTAATGCCTTTGATATTATGACAGGTAAAGAGGTGTGGCGTGTGATTGAAGGGGAGGATTCTTCTGTCTCTATGCCTTTTACTGAAAATGGAATTGTCTATTTTTATACTGGCTTCTGGACGTCTACTGACGGTGAGAAATTTACTGATTTGTTTGCTGTTGATCCATCCGGGTCTGGTGATGTAACACACTCAAAGGTATTATGGAAACTTAAATCTCCCCCTTTTCAGTTGCTTACTCCCGTGATTAAAGATGGTTTGATCTATACAGTAGATGGTCTTAATACATTGAAAGTGCTTGATGCAAAAACAGGAACCGCATTTTATTCGAAACGGTTGAAGACTAAGTATAACTCTTCGCCGGTTTATGCGGGCGGCAGCGTTTATTTTACATCAGACAAGGGGGAGACACTGGTCTTAAAAGCAGGCAAGATACTCGACATCGTTGCAGAGAACAAGTTATCGGGTAGGGTTTTGGCAACACCCGCTATTTGTCAACATTCTATTCTTATGCGAACCGATAAGTTTTTGTATCGGATTGGAAACAAGTAATGATATCATGTCATAAAATGAAAAAGAAGAGCTGCGAACTCTTCTTTTTTCGTTTAAGGTAGAATGAAAATTTTACTTCTTAGCGGAGGTGAATATTTTGTATTCCCAAGGTCTTAGATCGTATTCAGCTTTCTCTATTTTAACTGATTTATTGTTGGGGAATGCGTTATAGGTGCCTTGCAGATTTTTGCCTTCAATGGTTACCTTTTGCACTTTATCTGATAAATTAAATATCGCAAATACTTTATTTGTTTTATTCTGGCGGATAAAGGCATAAACTTCAGGAACTGATGATTTAATGTGAAGCACTTTTGCTCCCTTTTCTCCATTCCATAAAGCAGAATTGTTTTTTCTTAAAGCCACTAAATTAGTATACAATGGTGCATATTCATTGGCAGGGAATTTAATGGTGTCTCTTTCAAAGAACTTAATCCTTTTGTTAAATCCTGCTTCCTGCCCTGAATAGATCAATGGCATACCCGGCATCGTAAATGTGAAAGCTGCAAATGTTTTAGCTGCATCCTTTAGTCTTTCAAATTCAGTACCATTCCATGAATTCTCATCGTGGTTTGAAGTGAATAGCATTCTATAGTCTCCGGGTTTGAATAGACTATCTTGTTTTGAAAGGTACTTGTCAATATCAGCTACTGTTTTTTTACCTTGAGCAATGCCATTCATCAGATGGTGAAACTCCCAGGCATAGGTCATGTCGAATGCACTTTTATGAAGCTCAGGTTTCTCAGCTTCTGCCAACATAAATAGGTCGGGTCTGGTGTTTTTTAGCTGAGCATAAGCATCGTTCCAGAAGTCAGTTGGAACCTCTCCGGCTACATCGCAACGAAACCCATCAATATTAGCCTCTTTTAGCCAATAATCCATGGCCTCAATCATTGCAGTACGCATTGGTTTGCTCTTGTAATCCAGTTTGGCTACATCGCTCCAATCATATTGAGTCGCTATTCTTCCTGTCGAATCTTTTAGATACCATTCGGGATGTTCGGCAATCCAATTGTTATCTCTCGACGTGTGATTAGCTACCCAATCGATAATGACTTTGAACCCAAGTTCATGTGATTTCTTTACCAGTTGCTTGAAATCTGTGAGGTTACCATATTCAGGATTGATGGCTTTATAGTCTTTCACAGAGTAGTAACTACCCAGCTTCCCTTTACGTTCTACTACGCCAATTGGATTGATGGGCATGATCCAAAGAATCTTTACGCCGAGTTTTTGAAGACGTGGTAGCTGTGTCTCAAAAGCTTTGAAGGTTCCTTCAGGGGTGTATTGGCGCATATTTACTTCGTAAATGGTAGCGTTGTACGACCAGGCAGGATGTTGTATCGGTATAGTAGGTATAGCTTTTGTCGCATTTGTGCATGCAATTAAGGCAAAAGTTGCAGTGGCTGTACGGATAATAATACTGCTGATTCGTCCTCGCAAACGTTTGAAATAAGGGTTCATGGTTGTTAGTTTTAAATTGAAATGCTTTATGGTTCAGTTTGTTAAAGATATAATAAAATAATTTCAATTCAAAATATAGTTCATGATTGTCAAGATATTTCTGTTTTTTTTATTTGGCCAAAATATTCTAATGTGGCTTAAAGAAAAGTATTATTTTTATAATGTTGTAATGATGATTTGCTATCTTAATCAATCGTATCTTTTCTAATTGGTTAGATAATAACGTCACGACTGATGTTTAAATTGAATAAAAATATACGCCTGTATGAATTTTTTATCAAAATTATTGTTGAGCCTTTCTGTTTTGATTTGCCTTAATGGATTTAGTCAACCCGCAACAAAGCACGGACTTCATTTTCCTTCGCTTTCTTCTTCTTGGGATGAGGCTATTCCTTTGGGAAATGGCATGGTTGGAGCCTTAGTCTGGCAAAAGGGTAGTCAATTAAGATTTTCATTGGATAGAGCGGATCTTTGGGACATGCGGCCGATGAAAGGTATTCATCGCAAGGAGTTTAGTTTTCAGTGGGTCCAGGAGCAGGTCGCAAAGAAAGATTATGGGATTGTTCAGCAATATTTTGATGCTCCCTACGAAAGCGAGCCGGCTCCATCTAAGATTCCCGGGGGAGCATTAGAATTTAATACGGCTAACTGGGGTGCGATAGAATCTGTAAATCTAACCGTATCTAATGCCATATGCGAGGTTAAATGGGTAAGTGGAGCCTCATTAAAGACCTTTGTTCATGCCACAAAACCAGCTGGTTGGTTTAAATTTGATAATATTGATGCTGATCATTTTATGACTTCTTTAATCATTCCAAAATATGAAGGGGTACTTGATAAAAATGCAGGAGGCTCTGTTGGTGGTGACGATTTGACCAGATTGGGATATAAGCAGGGCTCTGTAAAAAGAGAGGGCAACACGATAACTTATGATCAGGATGGATGGGGTGGATTTCATTACCAGATAGCCGTTTCATGGAAGAAAGTTGGTGCAAAAAGCATTGAGGGAATCTGGAGTATCTCCTCAAAATATCCATCGATTCAACGGATGGAAGCCGCTAGCAATGTTACAAAAGAGAGTATAAAAAGTTCGTTTGCTGCACAATATGAATCACATCTAAAATGGTGGAATAATTTTTGGAACAAATCATCGGTTACCATTCCTGATAGTCTTTTGGCACATCAGTATTATATGGAGATGTATAAGTTTGGTTCTGCTGCCCGTCGAGGTGCGCCTCCCATCTCATTGCAAGCTGTCTGGACAGCAGATAATGGTCGCTTACCGCCATGGAAAGGCGATTTCCATCATGATCTGAACACACAACTTAGCTACTGGCCATCTTATTCGGGCAACCATTTAGAAGAGGCCATGGGATATCTGGATCATTTTGATCAGAATAAGAAAAACTACCAACGATATACAAAACAATATTTTGGTAATGATGGACTTAATGTACCGGGTGTAACGACATTGGATGGTACGGAGATGGGTGGATGGATTCAGTATTCATTATCTCCTACTGTGGGATCATGGATTGCACAGCACTACTATCTACAGTGGCGGTATAGCATGGATCGTACATTCTTAAAGGATCGGGCCTATCCATGGATTAAAGAGGTAGCACGTCATTTGGAAAGCGTAACGGTTATTGATGAGAATGGAAAACGAAAACTTCCAATCAGTGCAAGTCCCGAAATTAATGATAATAGTCTGCAGGCATGGTTTCCACAGACGACTAATTACGATCTGGCTTTGATGAAATTTACTTTTAAAGCTGCCGCAGAATTAGCTAATGAATTAAAATTTAACAGTGAAGCTGATCATTGGACTAAAATTCTCAATGAGTTCCCTGGTTTTGCCTTAACCGGGAATAGTGAATTGATGTTTGCCCCATCCATGGCATATAATCAATCGCACCGTCACTTCTCACATCAGATGGCGATTTATCCCCTGGGCTTAATTCGATGGGAAGATGGATTAGAGTCTCAGAAAATCATAAAAAATACCATTCAACAATTGGATAAAATGGGTCCTTCTCAATGGTGTGGATACTCTTATTCCTGGCTGGGTAATATTAAGGCAAGAGCAAAAGATGGAGAAGGAGCTGCCAATGATCTGCAGATCTTTGCGAAAGCTTTTTGTCTGAAAAATAGCTTCCATGTCAATGGTGATCAGACAAATTCAGGCTTCTCTTCTATGACGTATCGTCCTTTTACATTGGAAGGTAATTTTGCATTTGCTTCGGGACTACAAGAGATGTTGATTCAAAGCTATTCGGGCAATATTGAAATCTTCCCAGCTGTTCCTGCATCATGGCGCGATATTCAGTTTACAACTTTACGTACAGAAGGCGCATTTTTGGTCAGTGCTACGATGAAAGATAAACACGTGGTTACAGTTACTATCCAGAGTGAGCAGGGTGGGGTAGCACGGGTTTTGAATCCTTTTGAAGGAAAGGATTTTAAGATCATCTATTTTTCTTCTTTGGGTAAAAAGGTCAATGAAACCAATGGGAAGGATTCAATAGATCATACGATTAATCTGGATCTGAAAAAAGGCGAGAAGGCTTGTCTACAAATTAGGTAATGATCATTGTCTGAAGTTTCGTCATTTCTACCTCTTCGGAGAAATCCGCTTATAGATGTTTGCAGATTAAAAAGAGATTTCTCCCAAGAGGGCAAAATGACGGGGTGAGGTTTAAGCACATTCCCCAATATCTTAAAATAGGATCTTTCGAATCATCGTAATTAAAGAGAACAGGTTGCGCAACAAGCTCTCGTAACCTAGTATCTCCTCTCAAGATTAAATTGAATTCCGATTTTGAATTCAACTCCCTGAATATTATTAATCCCTATTGCCTTGTTAGCATTTGTAGCATAAGAATAATCCAATGCGGCAATGAGATTCGTCTTCTTGTTTTTCGAGATGCAGATGACCGTACCAACTTCCGGACGGGCAACGAATCCCCATTTGTTTTGTCTATCCTGATAAATGCTGTAATATTCTTCAAACTCAGTATTTTGAGCACCTAAGGCGAGACCTACAAAGGGTTTAAACCGATCATTCTGTTTAAAATGATAACGCCCAAATAGTGTATAAGCCATATTGTAAACTGAATTATACATATCCGTGGTGATGTCACCCGCTTCATATTGAAGAGGATAAGTCTTTGGCGGAATATATTTAAGTAGCGTATTCCAACTGGCGTTAAAGCCAACCGAATAAGTGTTGTCAATATAATATTCAGCCTCTACATGTCCCCCATAGAAACCGGTTTTGTCAGTAAATGAATTATTTAGAGGCTGTGTAATATTATAGCCTACTCCAAAAAAGAGTTTGTTTTCCTGTTGAGCCAGCACTGATGAAGAAGAACCCAGTAGAAAAAGTAGTACTATTGCTACCGACAGATTAAACAATGATATTTTTTTCATAGTAGTTTGTCAGAATTAATTCGTTTTTAAGTAGGATGATTGTTTAAACGAGGTATCAATAGCCCGTAATATCATTGCCAGCGTTTCTTCCGTGGACTTATCGAAGGCACCTGTAATGGTTGCATTCCAGATAACATTTAGTTTCTGAGCCGTCTGTGCATTTTTTAAATCAATGACTTCGATCAGTAGGGCCGTGTTTTTATATTCGGAAACAGAGAAGCCCCCATATGAATAGGGATAAGAATATCCCCAATACATACTCCCATAATATAGATTATCATACCAAAAAGGATCGTAAGAGATGCTTTGTTGAACATTCTTTATGAATGTAATATTCACTGCCAGATCGGGTTTGTCTGCCTTCTTAATCAGCGAATAATGACTATTAGCCATATTCGTTTTAAGCTGATTAATGATCTTTGTTGATTGATTGTCGGCCCAGTAATTTTGACTCGTTAAATTAGATACAAAGTTGATCGTATCTGAGATAGCATATGTTTTATAGGTGCTGAATGCAGCAGTAGTGTCGTATCCCGTTTGAACCAGAAGGTTCGTGTCTAATTTATTGAAATCGGGATCTTTCTTACATGAGAGCAGAAGCAAAACACCCGCAAGGAGTAGAAAGAACTGTTTCATAATGATATGATATTTTCTGTAAAGATATCAAAAATCGCTCCATTAGCGGCTGGAAGAATTGAAATATATAAGAGAAAAGATGTAACAAAAAAGCCGGTCCTTATTAGGGAACCGGCTTTTTTAAGAACAGATAATTTATTAGGCCATTGGTAAAGGACCGCCACCAAAGTTCATCGGAATGTTTCCATTTCCTGTATCTTCAATCGTCCCATGCATGGCTTCAAATTTATTCACGTTTTCTTTTAATGCCCTGAGCAGTCTTTTAGCATGTGTGGGAGTCAGTATAATACGCGACTTCACTTTAGCTTTGGGAACGCCCGGTAACATCTTGATAAAATCAATAACAAACTCAGAGTCAGAGTGAGTGATAACCGCAAGATTAGAATAAGTTCCTTCGGCTACCTCTTCTGACAACTCTATGTTCAGTTGGTCTTCAAGTGTTGGTTCATTAGACATACGTGGTTGTTTTTTAGTCGTTTTTAGATGCCATCAAACTTGCATAAGCTTCAGCCGATCCAACGATAATGTTTTCGTATTCTCTTAAACCTGTACCTGCAGGAATTAAGTGACCAACGATTACATTTTCTTTCAATCCAACTAAATCATCACTCTTTGCATTGATCGCTGCAACAGTAAGCACCTTGGTTGTTTCCTGGAAGGAAGCAGCCGACATGAAGCTTCTGGTTTGCAGAGAGGCACGTGTAATACCTTGTAACACCTGTTTTGATGTTGCAGGTTTTGCATCGCGCGATTCTACTAACTTTTTATCACGACGTTTCAGCATTGAGTTTTCATCACGTAGTTTACGTGCAGTGATGATTTGTCCTGGTTTTAGGTTAGGTGAATCACCTGGATCAACAACAACCTTTTTACCAAAGATTCCATCATTTTCATCCTGGAAGTCAGATTTATTCGCTAACTCACCTTCAAGAAATTTAGTATCACCCGGATCTTCAATTTCAACTTTACGCATCATTTGGCGAACAATCACCTCATAATGTTTGTCATTGATTTTTACCCCCTGTAGACGGTAAACTTCCTGAATTTCATTAACGATATATTCCTGAACCTTCATAGGACCCTTGATAGCAAGGATGTCGCTAGGAGTAGTTGCACCTTCCGAAAGTGGAGTACCTGCCTTGATGTAGTCGTTTTCTTGTGCAAGAATTTGTTTTGAAGTAGCGATGAGGTAACTCTTCTCTTCACCGGTTTTGGTTGTGATAATAACCTCACGGTGACCTCTCTTCAATTTCTTTCCAAATGAAACAACACCATCAATTTCAGCTACAACAGCAGGATCAGATGGGTTACGTGCTTCGAATAACTCGGTTACACGTGGCAAACCTCCCGTGATATCGCCTGATTTACCAACAGCACGTGGGATCTTAACAAGTACATCTCCAGCCTTGATCGGATCGCCATTGTTTACTGCAATGTGCGAACCTACAGGGATATCGTAGTTCTTGATTTCGTCACCTGTTATTGATAAAATTTTGATAGCAGGGTTCTTGGTTTTTTGACGGCTTTCGATGATTACCTTATCATGGTAACCGGTTTGATCGTCAGATTCAACTTTGTAAGTTAAACCTTCAACGATGTTATCGAAGCTAACAGTACCTTGTACTTCTGATATAATTACAGCATTGTATGGATCCCATTCCGAAATTAGCTGACCCTTCTTTACGTCGCTTCCGTTTCTGAAATAGAGGTTTGCTCCGTAAGGGATATTTGCCGACGACAAAACAATCTTTGTATTTTTATCTACAATTCTCATTTCGGCTGAACGACCAATAACAATTTGGTAAACGGTATCTTCAGGTGAGGTGAAATCAACTGAACGTAGCTCATCAATTTCGATTACACCGTCGTATCTGGCTTCAATCTTAGATTGAGATGCAATGTTTCCACCGGCTACACCACCGACGTGGAACGTACGGAGGGTAAGCTGTGTACCAGGTTCACCAATTGACTGTGCAGCAATAACACCTACGGCTTCACCTCTTCCGACCAAACGGCCATTAGCAAGGTTACGTCCGTAACATTTTGCACACACACCTTGTTTCGATTCGCAGGTTAATACCGAACGAATTTCTACACCTTCGATAGGGGATTCAGCAATTTTTTGACTGATATCTTCAGTTAATTCAGTACCACCAAGCGCAATTAATTCGCCGGTTTGAGGATGGAAGATATCATGAAGTGTTACACGACCAAGGATACGATCGTACAACGATTCAACAACTTCTTCGTTTTTCTTCAAAGCTGTGATGGTAAGACCACGGAGTGTTCCACAGTCCTCTTCCGAAATAACCACGTCCTGAGCAACGTCAACCAAACGACGTGTCAGATAACCGGCATCAGCTGTTTTTAGCGCAGTATCGGCCAAACCTTTACGAGCACCGTGTGTAGAGATAAAGTACTCAAGTACGGATAGACCCTCTTTAAAGTTTGAAAGGATGGGGTTCTCAATGATTTCCTGTGCACTGGCACCTGATTTCTGAGGTTTAGCCATCAAACCACGCATACCGCAGAGCTGACGAATCTGCTCTTTAGATCCACGGGCTCCTGAGTCAAGCATCATGTAAACTGAGTTGAAACCCTGACGGTCTTTCGCTAAGTTGTTCATGAGGATGTGGGTAAGCTGTGAATTGGTATGTGTCCAAATATCAATAATCTGATTGTAACGTTCGTTGTTGGTAATGAAACCCATTTGATAGTTGCTCATTACTTCATCAACTTCTGCATTAGCATCAGCAATAAGTTTTGTCTTTATTTCGGGAACGATAACATCCGATAGATTAAACGAGAGACCACCACGATAAGCCATGATAAACCCTAACTCCTTGATATCATCGAGGAACTTAGCCGTTTTAGCTGTGCCGGTCTTCTTTAATACGTCACCAATGATGTCGCGCAACGATTTCTTAGTTAAAAGCTGGTTGATATAACCAAACTCCTTTGGAACCACCTGATTAAAGAGAACACGACCAACAGTGGTATCTACCATTTTATTGATCAGCATACCGTTTTCTTCTACCTGAAGGCGAACCTTGATGTAGGCATGAAGATCAACAGCTTTCTCATTATACGCGATGATTACTTCTTCCGGAGAATAGAATTTGAAACCTTCTCCTTTAACTTTAACATCACCTTCGCTCTTCTTTCCCTTGGTAGTATAATATAGTCCAAGTACCATGTCCTGTGAAGGAACGGTAACAGGAGCACCATTAGCAGGGTTTAAGATATTGTGCGAAGCAAGCATTAAAATCTGAGCTTCCAAAATTGCTGCATTTCCAAGTGGAACGTGAACAGCCATCTGGTCACCGTCGAAGTCGGCGTTAAACGCAGTACATACGAGAGGGTGAAGTTGAATTGCTTTACCTTCAATCAACTTAGGTTGGAATGCCTGGATACCCAACCTGTGAAGGGTAGGGGCACGGTTAAGCATTACAGGATGTCCTTTCAATATGTTTTCGAGGATATCCCAAACCACAGGATCTTTACGGTCTACAATTTTCTTTGCACTCTTAACGGTCTTTACAATACCACGTTCAAGCATCTTGCGGATGATGAATGGTTTGAAAAGCTCGCTAGCCATGTCTTTGGGTAAACCACATTCGCTCAGCTTTAGTTCCGGACCTACAACGATTACAGAACGGCCTGAGTAGTCAACACGTTTACCAAGTAAGTTTTGACGGAAACGTCCTTGCTTACCTTTTAAACTGTCAGAAAGTGATTTCAGTGCACGGTTTGATTCTGTTTTAACAGAATTAGATTTTCTTGAATTGTCGAACAATGAATCAACAGCTTCTTGAAGCATACGTTTTTCATTACGCATGATAACATCAGGAGCCTTGATTTCGATGAGTCGTTTCAGACGATTGTTACGGATGATTACACGACGATAAAGGTCGTTTAAGTCAGAAGTTGCAAAGCGTCCGCCATCCAATGGGACGAGTGGACGAAGTTCTGGTGGAATCACCGGAACAACTTTTACAATCATCCATTCTTGTCTGTTCTCAATTCTACGATTAGCTTCGCGGAAAGCTTCATAAACCTGAAGACGTTTTAGTGCATCAGCTTTACGTTGTTGTGAAGTTTCGTTGTTGGCCTTATGGCGTAAATCATACGACATCTGGTCAAGATCCAAACGTTGTAACAGATCGAAAAGGGCATCTGCACCCATTTTCGCCATGAACTTGTTAGGATCGCTATCGTCAAGATTTTGATTATCTTTTGGTAAGCTTTCCAGAATATCCAAATATTCTTCCTCTGTAAGGAAGTCCATTTTGTTTATTCCATCAGCCTCTTTGATACCTGGCTGAATGACTACATAACGCTCGTAATAGATGATTGCATCGAGCTTCTTGGTAGGCAAGCCTAGCAGAGCACCGATTTTGTTAGGTAACGAACGGAAATACCAGATATGAGCAACAGGAACCACCAGTTGGATGTGTCCCATTCTCTCTCTACGTACCTTTTTTTCTGTAACCTCAACACCGCATCTATCGCATACGATACCTTTGTAGCGAATTCGTTTGTATTTTCCGCAATGACATTCCCAATCTTTTACCGGACCAAAAATTCTCTCACAAAACAAACCGTCACGTTCGGGTTTGTATGTGCGATAGTTAATGGTTTCAGGCTTCAGCACCTCACCACTTGATCTTTCGAGGATCATTTCGGGTGAAGCAAGACTGATGGTAATCTTGGAGAAGTTGCTGTTTACGTTATTATCTTTTCTGAATGCCATGTTACCTTGAAAATTATATCTGATAACTAATGCCGCACAACCGGCAGGAGAATCCTAGCCGGTCGTACTACATTATAATTGTCTGTTACTATTCAAAAGTGATGTTCAGGCCTAAACCTCGAAGCTCGTGAACGAGTACGTTGAATGACTCAGGTACTCCCGGTATTGGCATGTTATCGCCCTTGACAATCGCTTCATAAGCTTTTGCACGACCCACAACATCATCCGATTTAACGGTAAGTATTTCCTGAAGGATATTTGCAGCTCCGAATGCTTCGAGAGCCCAAACTTCCATTTCACCAAAACGCTGTCCACCAAACTGAGCTTTACCACCAAGAGGTTGTTGAGTGATTAAAGAGTAAGGTCCGATTGAACGGGCGTGCATCTTATCATCAACCATGTGGTGAAGTTTAATCATGTAGATGTAACCAACGGTTACAGGCTGATCAAAACGTTGACCGGTACCACCATCATATAGGTGAACGCGTCCGTTTTCAGGTAAGCCTGCTTCGACCATATAGCCATTGATCTGATCGTGGGTAGCACCATCAAAGATTGGGGTTTCAAAACGATGTCCCAATTTCTTCCCTGCCCAACCAAGTACAGTTTCGTAAATCTGTCCAAGGTTCATACGAGAAGGTACCCCCAGCGGATTCAAAACAATGTCTACAGAGGTTCCGTCTTCAAGGAATGGCATGTCTTCTTCACGCACAATCTTTGCAACGATACCCTTGTTACCATGTCGACCAGCCATTTTATCACCTACAGTGATTTTACGTTTTTTAGCAACGTAAACTTTAGCCATCTGGATGATACCATTCGGTAATTCATCTCCAACTGTTGCCACGAATTTCTCGCGATTAAATTTACCAAGGATTTCCTTGTATTTAATATTATAGTTGTTGATGATATCATGAACGATATCACTCTTGTCCTTATCAGTAGTCCATTTATTTGGATTCACAGAAGTGTAGTCGATGGCCATCAATAGCTTGTGGCTAAATTTGGACTTCTTTGCAATGATCTCTTCTTTGAAGTTATTGAACACTCCGATAGCGGTCTTGCCATTTAACACTTCCATTAATTTTTCAACAAGCAACGTCTTTAAATCAAAAGTAGCACGTTGAAAATCCTCTTCAATAGATTTTAGATAATCTTTCTCTTTGGTTTTGGTCTTACGATCCTTCAACACTCTTGAGAAAAGTTTCTTATCTACAACCACACCCTTCATTGAAGGAGGTGCTTTCATTGAAGCATCTTTAACATCGCCTGCTTTGTCTCCAAAGATTGCACGAAGTAATTTTTCTTCCGGTGTTGGATCACTTTCTCCCTTAGGTGTGATTTTACCAATCAGAATATCACCTTCTTTTACTTCAGCACCAATACGAATCAGACCGTTTTCGTCCAGATCTTTAGTGGCTTCGGTACTTACATTGGGGATATCATTGGTGAGTTCCTCGATACCACGTTTGGTATCACGAACCTCCATGGTAAATTCTTCTATATGGAGTGATGTGAAAACATCATTTTTTAGAACACGTTCAGAAATTACGATAGCATCCTCAAAGTTGTAACCCTTCCAAGGCATGAATGCAACCATCAGGTTACGACCCAATGCCAATTCTCCGTTTTGAGTTCCATAACCTTCGCACAAAACATCGCCTGCTTTAACTCGTTGACCTTTCTTTACGATAGGACGAAGATTCATACAGGTATTCTGGTTTGTACGCATCCATTTTGTCAGATTATATCGTTTGATATCATCATCAAAACTGATCAGTTGTTTTAGTTCATCACGGTCGTAGCGGACTACAATTTCTGTTCCATCAACCCATTCAACAATGCCATCACCTTCGGCAATATGCAATGTGCGTGAGTCACGAGCAACAGGTCCTTCGATACCGGTTCCTACAATAGGGGCTTCCGGATTCAGAAGGGGTACAGCCTGACGCATCATGTTCGAACCCATCAATGCACGGTTGGCATCATCATGTTCGAGGAACGGAATAAGAGAGGCAGCAATCGAAGCAATTTGATTCGGTGCTATATCGATCATTTGAAT
>JAHEYR010000003.1 GCA_023251485.1 Bacteroidales bacterium | reverse complement strand
GCCAGCAGAGGAAATGCGAGGGGGACGATGGATGCTGTTTCAGGTTCGACATCTTTCATAATTTGAACACCTAATATCATTTCGAAGGCCATGATGAAGATGATGATAGAACCTGCAATAGCAAAAGAAGCCAGATCAATGCCAATTAATTTTAATAATGCGCCTCCCAAAAACAAAAATCCCAACATAATAATAAAAGCCACAAGGGTAGCTTTCTCCGATTGTATATGTCCAACTTTATTGCGAAGTGAAATGACAATCGGAATATTTCCGGTTATATCTATGATAGAGAATAAGATAAGTGTCGTGTTGACAATCTCTTTTAGGTTAAAATACATCTTCCAAATTTTTTGCAAAGGTAGGGTTTATTATTATGCATAATGCATAATAATGAGAAGCATTCAATGTGAGCCTCATTTCGTAAACATTTCTTATTATTTGTAGTTTATAATCTGTCTGAATAATTGTTTGCTATCTCAAGTTTTAAGTTCAAATAAGTGCTGGAAATCCTCTGAGTAGTCTTGATCCCCAAGAGCCGGCAATTTAAATCAGCAGATATTAAGTATAAAAACCTATAATTTAAAATGGAAAAAACTACTGTAGAACAGGTATCTAAAGTTATCGATATACGTTTACTTACAAATTCAACCTTTGTGTTACGCTTTGAGAAGAATGATATCTCTTTTAGAGCGGGGCAATATTTAATTCTTGGAACAAAAAATAATCCTGAACGAAGAGAATATTCTATTTATAGTCCTGAAAAGGCTGATTATCTCGAGGTGTTGGTGAAGCTCGTTGAACTAGGGTCTGTCTCGCGACGACTTTTTGAATTGAAGGGTGGAGATCCATTATATATTCAGGGACCTCTCGGCTTTTTTAATTTAGATAATTCAGAACCTGATGCTAAACATGTCTTTATTGCAAGTGGAAGTGGAATTTCTCCTTTTCATAGTATGGCATTGAGCTATCCGGAAATAAACTACACATTACTTCATGGCGTGCGAAAACTAGATGAGGGCTATGAGAGAAATCATTATGTCAAGGGAAGATATCTGCAATGTACTTCAGGAGAAAAAGGAAGCGAGTTCTTTGGACGGGTTACCGATTATCTGAAAAAACATAGGCCAGATCCTTTAGCCCATTATTATCTTTGTGGAAATAGTGGCATGATTGATGAGGTTTGGAATATTCTGGAAGATAATGATGTCTCAGTTAAAAACATCCATGCCGAGGTGTACTTCTAAGCTATTGATTAAATCTTAGTTATCGCAATAGATCAAGTTGATAACTTTTAAAGATGACATTCAGATGATTTACTTCCAACGCTAAAATCACCTTATTCTTTTTTGATACTGACCCTATCCTAAGCCAAATCTACATTAGGCTTAGGATAGGGTCAGTTTAGAATATGAATAGGCTTAGTTTATGCTCTCTACTAAGTCATGTTTTTGTCATGTGAAAAGTATCGAGAAATAATCTCTGAGGCATCTCACTGTATATAGTGTGATATGAAGAAGTATTAGTTGTTGGTTGGGCTGCTCATCTTCTCCGCTAGTTTTACTGCATTATAAGCGTTAACTACTCCACCACTAACAGAAAGCTCAGAGAAACGAACTTTTGTTTTCTTTTTTGATCCTTCTTCCGGAAGGTATACTTTCTTTGAATATTTTTCGACTGAGTTGCAGATGCACGTCTTTATTTGAGCCGCTGTTAGCTGAGGAAAGTAGGAACGCAACAATGCTGCTACGCCTGTAACCATGGGTGAGGCCATACTTGTTCCATCGTTCTCTTTATATTGATTGCCTGGTTTTAGATTGTAGATGCTAACTCCCGGAGCAAATACATCCACTTCTTTCTTTCCGTAATTTGAGAAAGAGGCCGGTAGGTCTTTGTTTTTCTCTTCCGATGATGCACCCACTGTGATCCAGTTTGAGATTATCCTCGTCTTATCGAGCATCGTATTCGATGGATAGTTCTCTGCAGTGTCAATATCTTTGCCATCATTTCCGGCAGCATGAACAATTAATACATCTTTTGCTTCTGCAAACTTAACAGCATCGTCAACAAACTTCTTTTGTGGAGAAAACTCTTTACCAAAACTCATATTGATAACCTTGGCTCCCATTTTTACAGCATAACGGATGGCTAGTGCGATATCTTTATCGCGCTCATCTCCATCGGGAACCACCCGTAATGCCATGATCTGAACATTATCTGCTACTCCTTTGACTCCAATTCCATTATTTCTGTTAGCAGCAACAATCCCCGCAACATGGGTTCCATGGTCGGGCCGCAAACCGATAACATCGTTATTCCCATAAATGGTGTCAGTGATATCTTCCGGGTTGTCGCCTACAAGCTCACGTGGATTAAAAGCTAAATTATAATGGCAGTAGTGTTTTGCAAATACCTGTTGTAAGTATTCTTTAAAATCACTTTTATTAAATCCTTTTTGCTTGTACAGAAAAAGTAGAAGATCTTTTGAGAACTTCAGACTTTTCACTGTGTCTGGATTTAATGCATTGAGTTCAGCAAGCGTAAACTCACTTTTTTTAAGAAATGAACAAACAATGCTGTCGGCATATTGATAATTGGCAGCAAAGGTGGCAAGCTTATCGGCTTCTTTTTTTGCTTTATCCGATTCTTCGTCAAACCGTGCTTTTACTCTTTGATAATAGTGGAATTCAGCGGTGTCTTCTGGCTTAACCATGTTAAGGGTTAGGCCTTTATATTTAGGGTCTAGCTTTTTATAAAGACGACAGATTTCTGAGTTTTCATAGAGTATGTTTTCTCCTTTTTTATTACCTAAAAAATTCCAACCATGTACGTCATCTACATATCCATTGTGGTCGTCATCTATGCCATTGCCGGGTATTTCAGCTGTGTTGGTCCATATCTTGCCTTGTAAGTCTTCGTGCATGATATCAACGCCACTATCGATAATTGCAACAATAATAGGTTTGGATTTTTTGTCCTTTAAAAGTTCGTTGTAAGCCTTGTCTACACTCATCCCAAACTTATTATCTGAACTTGGGTCAAGATTATACCAGTTTTCATATTTACTTGCAGTGGTGGTATTTGTAGATGTTTGAGCAACGGTGACATTAGAAAAATGTATGGCTGTGATAAACAGCCATACAATAATGAGTTTGAAATTCATGTTTAGGTTGGGTTGAAAAAATATGAAGGGTTACTTTTTTAAGCGGGTTTCAATCATACCCTTAAATCTATGATCGAATTTACTGTTGGCAAATTTACTGATAAATGCATGCTGAACTTTAGGAATAACGGGTGCCGATTTAACACCTAGTTTAACCAACGCTTGACTGAGGAAAGGCTCGTCGATCTGCCCATAGGTCTTGGAGAAATCTTCATACTGAACGGTAACAGTTGGAGTCATTCCATTATAATAATCGCCATAATTAGCTGAGTTAACTGATTTCATACTAATCACATACATGTCGATTCCGCCCACGGTTATTGGGAAAAATCCAAATGGTTTACCATCTGTGGTTTGGCCAACAGTAGAAACATTCATATGAGGCGTTAAGTTGTTAATCAATAATTCGCTTGCCGATGCTGTAGATGCTGTTACAAGAAATACCACATTTTGAATGTCAATATTTCCCTTTTTTGTGAAGTAGGTTGAGGTGTAGTTTTTAGGGAAGTAGTTGAACAGATCAGCATAGGTAGGCATGTCGGAATATGGCGTTTTTGTCTTCGATGTAAAAGCACTATAATTACCGGTGGTCATGTTTGTATTATAGAGGTACTTATACATTAAAGTTGTTGCAGCTCCTACATTTTTTGGCGCAATTTTATTCGCGAAATATTCTGAAGTTTCTACCGAACCACCTCCATTATAGCGTAAGTCGACAATAAGATCTGTGATGTTCTGACTTTCAAATTTATTGAATGTGGCATCAATTTGGGTTTGTATTTTGGCTAAATCAATAAATGTTCCAAATACCATATACCCTATTTTTCTTGAGCCATAAGTATAAACCGAATCCATCGTGATGGGGTTGATGGTATAGGGCGCTCTGGTAATATTCACGGTAACACTGGTGCCATCAGGTTTTAGAAAGACAAATTTTGAAGTATTGCTATAATAAACAGCATTGAGAATACGATTAAAATTGGTCGACGTACCACTCACCTGACTTCCGTCATAGGTAACTGTTGTATTATCATTTATTGATGTAATCTGCCATCCTCTTTTTATGCCAAACAACAGATCGGCAGGTGATCCTTTAATTACATCGACTACTCTGAGGTCGGTTAAACTGTTCCACCATACATCAAATCCAAAATCCCCCTGAGATAATCCCTGTCCAACTACACTGGCAACAGAACCGGTAGGGTCGCGATAGCTATAATGGTCGAGAGGACTTGTCTGATATCTTCTCATTTTATTAAACAATGAGTCGAGATTTGCACAAGCTCGTGGATTCACAACATCGTATGCAGGAATATTCTGTGTATAATAATATTCGTCCTTGAAAAGATAGTACATGGTATCTTTAGAAAGATCGGCATTTGTGACTGTAGTTTGATCTGTGGTGGGTTTATTTATCTTGTCTTTTTTACATCCTGAAAGGAATCCTGCTACCAAAAGCACAGAAAGCAAAATAAAGCCTGCAAATGAATTTCGATTCATAGTAATAGAAATTTATATCTTATCATAAACGTGGCGAAAATACAAAAGTTGTGCCTCTTAGCAATTTTTTCTTTAATATATTAATAAGTTTTATCAGGCTTTTGCTGCTACCTTTGCATGCAACATTAATCCATCAACTTTATGTCTATCAAAATCGAAAACTTAAGTAAGTTTTATGGTACTCAGAAAGCATTAGATCAGATCTCTCTTTCAATAAACCCAGGTCAAATTACAGGTCTATTAGGTCCCAATGGGGCTGGTAAATCGACACTTATGAAAATTATAGCTTGCTTTCTCCCTCCTAGTGAGGGGGCGGTAACTGTTTATGGTCATGATGTTATTCAGTCCTCACTTGCGGTTCGAAAAATGATAGGATATCTCCCCGAGAACAATCCTTTATATCCGGAGATGTATGTGAAGGAGTTTCTTCTATTTGTCGCCGGCTTGTATAACATGGGCGATTCGGCATCTGAAAGAGTTGAATATCTTGTTAAACTTACCGGTTTATCCAATGAAACGCATAAAAAAATCGGACAATTATCTAAAGGATACAAGCAGCGTGTTGGTTTGGCTCAGGCATTGATGCACGATCCGCAAGTATTAATTCTTGATGAACCAACTTCCGGGCTCGACCCCAACCAGATTATAGAAATCCGAAATTTAATTCAGGAGATTGGTCAGACTAAAACGGTAATACTTTCAACACATATCATGCAGGAAGTAGAAGCACTCTGTAAGAGGGTGATTATAATTAATCACGGAAAAATTGTAGCAGATGAAGATACAGCTGTCTTATCGTCGCGCGTAAAAGGAAAGGTTTATATTACGCTTGAATTTGAAATGCCAGTTGACGAGTTGTTATTATCAGCGATACCTGGTGTTATTGAAGTAATCCGTTTAGATGACCTGCATTTTAAGCTTGTAGCAAATGCTGAAGCTGATATTAGAGGTGAAGTATTTAGATTCTCTGTCGAACATAACTGGACGGTGTTGTCGATGCAGCGTGAAAATCAGACGCTTGAAGAGATATTTCGGAATTTTACTATTTAGTAATTTAGATTTGATTTTGATAATGGTGAAACAAAAAAATGTGTAATTTTGCACCGTTGTGGAAAGATTTCATTGATTGCAACCACGGAAAAAAATGCTAAAACAATTCATTTTTCCTATTGTACAATCATATTTTCCCTTCTAATTTATTTTAAACCTTATAATATCTTTTAAAGATGGGATATTTATTTACTTCTGAGTCAGTATCAGAAGGACATCCAGACAAAGTAGCCGATCAGATTTCAGATGCATTACTTGATGAGTTTCTTCGTTGGGATAGTGAATCAAAAGTAGCTTGCGAAACGCTTGTTACAACAGGTTTAGCCGTTTGTAGCGGTGAAGTAAAAACCAATGGATATGTTGATATCCAAAAAATAGTTCGCGCAACGATCCAAAAGATTGGCTATACTAAAGCAGAATATCAATTTGATTATAGCTCATGTGGTGTAATTACGACCATTCATGAACAATCCAGCGATATTAATCAAGGGGTAGAAAGAGCAACAGAAGAGGAACAAGGTGCCGGTGACCAGGGAATGATGTTTGGTTATGCGACAAACGAAACCGATAACTATATGCCTTTGCCTATTGAGTTGGCTCATCTGTTGTTAGAAGAGCTTGCTGTCATCCGTAGAGAAGGAAAGAAAATGACCTATTTGCGTCCGGACGCAAAATCACAGGTTACGATTGAATATGCTGATAATGGTAAACCGATTCGTATTGATACCATTGTTGTTTCTACACAACATGACGATTTTATCAAGCCTGTCGATGATTCTTATGAGGCTGGTAAGGTCGCTGAAAAACTGATGCAAGATAAAATTGCAAAAGATATTGCAGATATCCTGATTCCAAGAATTAAGAAAGATCTACCCGCTCGTATAAAGAAACTATTCAGTGATGACTATCGTTTGTTTGTCAATCCAACGGGTAAGTTTGTTATTGGTGGTCCTCATGGAGATACGGGTTTAACCGGACGTAAGATTATCGTTGATACATATGGTGGAAAAGGTGCTCATGGTGGTGGCGCATTCTCAGGAAAAGATTCTTCAAAGGTTGACCGTTCAGCTGCTTATGCTGCTCGTCATATTGCAAAGAATTTGGTTGCTGCAGGTGTGGCATCAGAAATTTTGGTTCAGGTAGCTTATGCTATCGGTGTTGCTCAGCCTGTTGGTCTGTATGTAAATACCTATAAAACAGCCAAGGTTAAAAATGCAGAAGGTAAGGTAATGAGTGATGGCGAGATTTCTCAAATCGTTGGTAAAATATTCGATTTAAGGCCTTATGCCATTGTTAAGCGTTATGGGTTGAAAGATCCGATTTTCTCTCCAACAGCTGCATATGGTCACTTTGGTAGGACCCCTGAAGAGAAAGAGGTTGAAGTTTATTATTCTAATGATAAAACTGTTTCCCGTCAGGAAAATGGTCGTTCTGTAAACTATAAAAAAGTTAAATTCTTCTCATGGGAAGAGTTGGATGCTGTCGAAGATATCAAGAAAGCATTTGCTCTTTAATAATAAGGTGTTTACAAAAAGAAAAAGCTGTTGCGGGTATATCTTTCCTACGACAGCTTTTTCTTTTTTTGTATAGAGGCGCTCCTATTTTCTTCGTCTGTTGGTTGATTTTCTCTGTTTCATTATTAACTTTGAGTGAAATTAAATTTCATGGGAAAAATTACAAAATATATTATTGGAGGGTTGGCGGTTTGTGGAGTGCTCTTCGTGATGTGGTATTTCGCTAATTTGGTTATCTATACTCTTATTGCAGTGGTTATCTCAATAGTAGGGAAACCCATTGTTAAGTTTTTGGATGGAGTACGATTTAAAAAAATCAGGATACCTCATTCATGGAGCACTGCTATCGCGCTTCTTATTATTGTTGGATCCATTATAGGACTGGCTGTTATATTTGTCCCTCTGATACTACAACAGGCTCGTATTGTGGCAGCTATTGATGTCAATGTAATTAGTAAAGATTTCCATCAACGATATATTGGACTACAAAACTTTCTACATGATTATGGAATTTTAGGTCAAAGAGAGAATCTGGATGCAATATTAATCAGCAAAGCAAAAGAAATTGTGAGCTTTTCTTCTGTTACTGACTTATTAGGAAGTATCGTGAATTTTGCTTCTAATATGATCATAGGTCTCTTCTCCGTCGTTTTTATCTCTTTCTTTTTCCTAAAAGAAGACAAGCTTTTTACAAATATTATTTTGTTACTTCTACCACAAAAATATGATGAACGGATTTCGAATGTCCTGCATGAATCAAATATCTTGTTATCACGTTATTTTTCCGGAATCTGTATTCAATTACTCACAATGATGTCGTTGGAGGTAATCGGCTTATCCATCTTTAAGGTTCCTAATGCATTGTTAATAGGATGTTTTGGCGGGTTGATGAATATTATTCCATATGTGGGCCCTTTGATTGGTGCAATTATTGGTATTTTAATAGGTGTTTCATCTATTATGTCGGCTGGAAATTACAATGATATTATACCCATGGCTATCACCATTGTTTGTGTGTTCTCGGCCGCTAATATGGTTGATAATTTTGTGATTCAACCTTTTGTCTTTTCGAATAGAGTTAAAGCTCATCCATTGGAGATCTTTTTTGTGGTGCTTATGGCTGGTAGTTTAGCCGGAGTGCCCGGAATGGTTTTAGCGATACCTACTTATACTGTCATTAGGGTGATTGCAAAGCAATTCTTTTTGAAATTCAGGGTGGTGCAGAAACTAACACAAAATCTATAAATTAATGCTTAACTATCGTTCTTTTGTTAAAGATGGGTTTCATTTTCTGTCTTGTGTTAAACCGTTCAAACTATATAATTTTGTACTATTATCGTTTTCTTATTTCGTTTCCAAAATACTAAAGCGACCTAAAATCAAAGGATATCCTTTCTCGATGTCGATAGAAGTAACGACATTCTGCAATCTCCGTTGCAAAGAATGTCCTTCGGGGTTGAGAAAATTTACACGTCCGACCGGGAGGATTAATCCCGATTTATTTCAGAATATAATCAACCAGGTAAAAGATCATTTGATTTATCTGACACTGTATTTCCAGGGTGAACCTTATTTACATACACAGTTTTTAGAGCTGGTGGCGTATGCCAATAAAAATGGTATTTATACCGCAACGTCAACGAATGGACATTATCTAACTGTAGAGAAGGCTCGCCAGACTGTGAAGTCAGGGCTCAGTCGTTTAATCGTTTCTTTGGATGGAATGGATCAGGATACCTATGGAAAATATCGTATTTCGGGGGATGTAGAAAAAGTAAAGGAGGGTCTGCATAATTTAATTACTGCCAAAAGAGAGGCCGGTGCTTCAACGCCTTATGTGATACTTCAGTTTATTGCTTTTGCACATAACAAGCATCAGATCGATGAGATAAAAGCTTATGGCAAAGCCGTAGGAGTGGACGAAGTTCAGATAAAGAGTGCTCAGATATACGACTTTGAAAAAGGGAGTGATTTGATGATAGACGATCCGGCATATTCACGTTATGAGCAAACACCTGATGGCAGTTGGCAGATTCGTTCTGCTTTGCCTGATAGATGTTGGAGGATGTGGAGTGGATGCGTCGTTACTTGGGATGGGATGGTTGTTCCCTGCTGCTTTGATAAAGATGCAGATCACCGGTTGGGCAACCTTGCTGATAATAGCTTTAAACAAATTTGGAACGACTCTCCATATCGAGAATTCAGAACCGCTCTTTATTCAAATAGAAAGCAAATTGATATTTGCAAAAACTGTACGGAAGGGTTGTCGAAAAAAAATAAGGCCCTTCATGAAGAAAGGCCTTGAAAAGTGATGTTATCTGCATGATTAAACATGCAAAATATCTTTTTCTTTAGCGTCAAATATTTTATCAGCTTTAACAATATATTGGTCGGTAAGAACCTGGATATCTTTTTCCAGCTCTTTAATTTCATCTTCAGCAATGCCATCTTTCTCTAGTTTTCTGGCTGACTCATTGGCATTTCTTCTGATATTGCGAATAGCTACTTTGGCCGCTTCAGTTTCAGCTTTGGCTTTCTTCACCATTTCTCTCCTTCGTTCTTCTGTAAGTGGCGGAAGGTTGATTCTGATAACATCTCCTGTATTACTTGGCGTAAAGCCAAGATTTGCATTGATGATGGCTTTTTCAATAGAATGAAGCGTGCTTCTATCCCATGGTTGAATAACAATTTGTCGTGCATCAGGTGTACTGATATTCGACATTTGGTCGATAGGCGTATTTGCTCCGTAATATTCCACTTTTACTCCTTCGAGCATTTGGGGGGAGGCTTTTCCGGCCTTGATTTTATGAAGTTCAAATTCAAAATGATGGATAGCGCTATCCATGCTTTCTGTTGTTTCTTCAATCACAAAATTGGATTCTTCGGTCATATTATTCGTGCTTTGCTGTTCTGTTACAAATATAATCGGATTTTCGAAATGCGCAAAAAAAATGAAATTGAAATAAAAAGATTAAACACGAACGAGTGTTCCCACTTTTTCACCGTTAACAACTTTAAGTAAGTTGCCCGCTTTATTCATGTCGAAAACAATTAAAGGCATTACATTTTCTTTACATAGTGTGAAAGCGGTTAGATCCATTACATTTAAGCCTTTAGAATAAGCTTCGTCAAAAGTAATTTCATCAAACTTTGTGGCATTCGGATCTTTTTCCGGGTCAGCAGTATACACTCCATCAACACGGGTGCCTTTTAAAATCACATCTGCTTCTATTTCTATCGCTCTTAAAGCACCGGCAGTATCTGTAGTAAAGAAAGGATTTCCAGTGCCGGCTGCAATAATAACAACCTTTCCTTCAGATAGATATTTTTTTGCACGACCTCTGCTCATCGATTCAGCAATAGGGTCGATCGCAATACCCGAAAGTAATTGTGTGGCAATGCCTATATTGTTTAATGCGCTTTGAAGTGCCATGCTGTTGATCACAGTAGCCAGCATCCCCATATAGTCACCCTGTACCCGATCGAAGCCCTGTGTGGCTCCTTTCAGTCCTCTGAAGATGTTCCCTCCTCCAATAACAATAGAAACTTGTACATTTTGATCAACAATAGATTTTATCTCTGTTGCATATTCATTGAGACGAGTGGAGTCGATGCCATATTGTTGGTTCCCCATTAGGGCTTCTCCACTTAGTTTGAGTAAAACTCTTTTGTATTGCATACGTTAAAATAGTTTATAATGACGCGTATGATCAGACGCTAACGATTAGTATTTCGTACTAAAAGTGTCATAGCTTTGATTCTTTTTGATGAATTGTAAATAGATGCTGACTCCATTAGGAGCCGTTGTGTTTTTAACGGATAAATCATAGCCGTAGTTTCCTTGAAGTCCAACTGTTGTTTCAGCTGCAAATTGAAAAGGGTCTGTTTTATCAGCTCTGTTAAACCAGGCTAATAAAGGTGTGCCTGGCAATTGGGTAATTGACCATACAGCATCGGCTTTGAATTGAATTTTTCCTGATAGTTGGGCGCCATATGATAATGAATTATAGTAGATCATAAATGTATCAGGAGGATTTATGATATCAGCATAAGGAGTGTAAAGAGTTCCTTTCGATTGTGCGTCTTTCTGACATCCGAAAGAGACGACGGAAAACAAAATAATCAAGCCAATAAAATAGATTAGTCTTTTCATGTCTTTTATATCTTATTTTCCGTCGTTTATAAAATTATTCTTCTTTACCGTGACAATTTTTGTACTTCTTACCACTACCACAAGGGCATAAGTCGTTTCGTCCAACTCTCTTCTCCACGTGAATAGGTGCAGTAATTTCGGGTTGCGATGTAGGTCCAACTTGAGAAAGTGGATCTTGTCTTCCTTCTCTTACTTTAGAGCGATCACTGTTCTTAGGAACATGAGGTGCCTCTTTAACCTGCTCTGGATCAGTCATAGGTAAATTTCCTTTTAATAGGAATGAACTTATTTCGCGATTAACCTTTAAAATTAATTGTTTGAATAGATTGAACGATTCAAATTTATAAATTAATAGTGGATCTTTTTGCTCATACGATGCATTTTGAACACTTTGTTTCAAATCATCTAATTCTCTAAGATGTTCTTTCCATGCATCATCAATGCTAGCCAAACAGATTCCTTTTTCAAAAGAAAGAATTACCTCACGACCACGATCAGTATATGCTTTCTTTAAGTTGGCAACTACCTGCATGGTTTTTCTTCCATCGGTAAATGGAATCGCGATATTTTCGTAATGAGGATGGTTTTCATAGACATCTCTGATGACAGGCGTAGCTCTTTCGGCAATCAGTTTTGTCTTTGCCTTATAACTAGCATATAGATCGAGATAGATTCTATTGGTTAATTCATCCTTATTGGTCTTTTCAAACTCTTCCGCGCTCACTTTCGGATCGATAGCCAGGTTCTTTAAGGTGCTTGTGATGAATCCATCATAGTCGCCTGCCTCCTGATGATCAGAAACAATCTGTTCGCAAACATCGTACATCATATTGGCAATATCGACAGCCAAGCGTTCTCCAAACAGAGCGTGACGACGTTTCTTATAGATTACCTCACGTTGTTGGTTCATAACGTCGTCATATTCAAGCAAACGCTTACGAATACCGAAGTTATTCTCTTCAACTTTCTTTTGGGCACGTTCTATAGACTTGGTAATCATTGAATGCTGAATGACCTCACCTTCTTTCAATCCGAGGCTGTCCATTACTTTCGCAATACGGGCCGAACCAAACATACGCATCAGGTCGTCCTCAAGCGATACAAAGAATTGGGAAGAACCGGGGTCACCCTGACGTCCGGCACGACCTCTTAACTGGCGGTCTACACGACGTGATTCGTGACGTTCTGTACCAATAATAGCAAGTCCACCTGCTTCTTTTACGCCGGGTCCTAACTTGATGTCGGTACCACGACCTGCCATGTTTGTTGCGATTGTTACCGTACTTGTTTTACCAGCTTCCTGAACAATTTCAGCTTCACGTTGATGGAACTTCGCGTTTAATACATTGTGTTTAATATTGCGTAAACTCAACATACGGCTTAAGAGTTCAGATGTTTCAACAGAAGTAGTACCAACTAACACAGGACGTCCTGCTTTAACAAGTACTTCAACTTCGTCAATTACAGCATTAAATTTCGCTCTTTTCGATTTATAGATTAAATCTTCACGGTCGTTTCTTACAATTGGTTTGTTTGTGGGGATCTCAACTACATCCAGTTTGTAGATGTCCCAGAACTCACCAGCTTCTGTAATAGCAGTACCTGTCATACCTGCCAGCTTCTTGTACATCCTGAAGTAGTTCTGGAGTGTAATGGTAGCATATGTTTGGGTTGCTGCTTCAATCTGAACGTTTTCTTTTGCTTCAATTGCCTGATGTAGTCCATCTGAATAACGACGGCCTTCAAGAATACGACCGGTACCCTCATCAACAATTTTAACCTTGTTATCCATGACTACATATTGAACATCGATTTCGAATAATGCGTAGGCACGTAATAATTGATTTACAGTATGAACACGTTCGGATTTTATGGAATAATCACTTAGCAACACGCTCTTCTTCTCAACCTTCTCGGCATCAGATAATCCCTGATGTTCTATCTCTGCTATTTCTAATCCTACATCGGGTAAGAGGAAGAAGTTGTTATCACTATATGATTGACTTAAGAGATCAATACCTTTATCGGTAAGCTCTATTTGATTATTTTTTTCGTCAATAACAAAGAAGAGGGGCTCATCTATGATATGCATGTTGCGATTTTGCTCCTGCATATAATAATTCTCTGTGCTTTGTAGCAACGACTTGATACCAGGCTCACTTAAGAACTTGATGAGGGGCTTGTGTTTTGGAAGTCCTCTATACGCTCTAAGTAAATAGTCTGCACCTTTTTTTTTGTCGTCATTGCTTTTGTCTTCTTGTAATAACCTTTTAGCATCGGCTAATAGACTTGTAACATAAGTACGTTGAGCATTATACAGCTTTGTTACCTGAGGCTTTAGATCGTCGAACTCCTGATGATCACCACGAGGGGTAGGGCCGGAGATGATCAGTGGGGTACGGGCATCATCGATTAAAACAGAGTCAACCTCATCCACAATCGCAAAGTTGTGTTCACGTTGAACCATTTCATCCGGATCGTGAGTCATATTGTCACGGAGGTAGTCGAAACCAAATTCGTTGTTTGTACCGTAAGTGATATCGGCTAAATAGGCGTTTCTTCTTTCCGTAGAGTTAGGCGCATGGCGATCGATGCAATCCACTTTCAGACCATGAAATTCATAAAGCATGCCCATCCATTCAGAGTCACGTTTTGCCAGATAGTCATTTACTGTAACAAGGTGAACCCCCTTACCTGGCAGTGCGTTAAGATAAATAGGTAATGTTGCAACCAGTGTTTTTCCTTCACCGGTAGCCATTTCAGATATTTTACCCTGATGCAAAACAATACCACCGATAAGCTGAACATCATAATGAGCCATATCCCAGGTAATAAGATTACCACCTGCCATCCAACTATTTTGAAAATAAGCTTTGTCTCCTTCGATGCTGATATTGGCTCTTCTCGTTGCCAGATCGCGATCAAAATCTGTAGCCGTAACTTCAATGATCTCATTTTCTTTAAAACGTTTAGCGGTCTCTGTCATTACAGAGAATGCTTCCGGTAGTATCTCATTAAGAATTACCTGTGTTTTGCTATAGCAATCTTTTTCAAGTTTTTCTATGGTCTGATAGAGGGTTTCTTTCTCTTCAACATCCATTTCATAGTCAGAATCGATACGTTCTTTTATAGATGCGATCTCATCTTCCTCAGCTTTTATTCTTTCCTTTATTGCAGCTTTAAACTCAATGGTTTTAGCTCTTAATTCATCGTTTGATAATTTAGCAATTTCAGGATATACCTTAAGGGTAGTATTCAGAATCGGGTTTAGTTCTTTTAAGTCTTTTTCAGCTTTTGTTCCGAAAAGTTTTGAGAGAAAGTTTACCATGGTGTTTTTTTATTTTATTTAGCACAAGACTTTTGTAAAACAAAACTAATGCCAACGACAAATTGTCAGTTTTATCAGACTGAATTACTGTTTTTTATTTTATAGGGGAAAAAGTTCCAGAAGCAAAGTTACTTGATTTTTCTTTAAAAAGTAACTGTTGTTTCATTGAAAAACAAAAGGCATCCATTTTTAGGATGCCTTTTGTAGACTTAATATTCGTCTTCGTGGAAAAAAAAGTCTTCCTTCGTTGGATATTCAGGCCAAAGATCATCAATACTTTCGTAGATCTCACCCTCGTCCTCTATTTCCTGCAAGTTCTCGATAACTTCCATAGGGGCTCCAGAGCGAATGGCATAGTCGAGCAACTCCTCTTTGGTGGCAGGCCATGGAGCGTCTTCGAGTTTTGATGCTAATTCTAACGTCCAATACATATATATGAAGATTTTGGGGGTTGTTTCATTTTGCAAAAGTAATTTTTTCTATTAAGAAAACAAGCTCTTTTTTATTTCTTTATAAAAAAAATAAAATAAAATTAAATTGTTGGTATCCAGGGTTTTTCTTCTACATTTAAATCCTTGCTCAGTTTTCGTGCTAGTACAAAGAGATAATCGGATAGTCTGTTGAGATACTTTTGGCAAATAGGGTCAACAGGATTCTCTGGAAAAAGCTTTAGAACTGTTCGTTCTGCTCTCCTACAAATAGTTCTGGCTACATGACAATAAGATACCACAACATGTCCACCTGGTAAGATAAAGGTAGTGAGTGCGTTGAGTGACTTATTCATTTCATCGATAGCCGTTTCCAGTTTCGTTACTTCACTTTCTGAAAGTAGAGGAAGTTTTTGCTTTTCAACATCGGAATCTGCCGCGAGTAGTGCTTCAATTACAAATAAGTCTTCTTGTATTTTGATTAAGAAAGACCGTGTCTCAGCATCAATATCATGATCTCTGATAACACCGATGAATGCACATAGCTCATCAACAGTGCCATAAGCTTCAATTTTATCATGATATTTGGGTACTCGTCTACCTCCGATTAATGAGGTTTGTCCCAAATCGCCGGTACGAGTATAGATCTTCCATTCTTTTTGCATGTTCAACAGTTTACAGAGAAGGCTAACCAAAATGATCGAAAAGAGTTCAACTGTTGGTTAATTTTCGTTTTCGTAAAACGAAACTGTTCTTATGTCATCATTCATTTCGTCCGATGCTATTTCGCCATCTTTTAAACGAACGATTCTATGGGCATGTTTTGCAATGTCTTCTTCGTGAGTTACTAAGATAATTGTGTTGCCTGATTTATGAATATGTTCAATTAGCCCCATTATCTCATGTGAAGTCTTTGAATCAAGATTCCCTGTTGGCTCATCGGCAAGTATAATAGATGGTTTATTTACAAGTGCGCGTGCAACAGCTACACGTTGACGTTGTCCTCCTGAGAGTTCGTTTGGCTTATGGTCCATTCTATCCTCCAATTTTACATCTAAAAGTACCTCTCTGGCTCGTTCGATACGTGCTTGTTTCGGTATCCCTGCATAAATCTGAGGAAGCATTACGTTTTCAAGTGCAGAAGAACGTGGGAGAAGATTAAATGTCTGAAAAACAAAGCCAATCTCACGATTTCGTATTTCAGCTAAAGAACTGTCGTCTAACTTGCTTACGTCATGGCTGTTGAGCCAATATTCTCCACTAGTAGGTGTGTCTAAGCAGCCTAAGATGTTCATTAATGTTGATTTCCCTGAACCTGATGGCCCCATTAACGCAACAAATTCTCCCTGATAGATGTTAAGTGAAACTTTTCGTAAGGCTCGTACTGTTTCGGTACCAACTCGGTAATTTCTAACAATATCTTTTAGTGTAATGACCTCTTTTTTCATAGACTTAATAATTAGTGCTTACGATAGAATGAGTAAATGTAGTGAAGATTATCCAAACTTTAATAGTCCAGGCTTTCTGTATCAAAAATAGTTATTTTTATTCCATCCTCAGAAAAAAATAAAATAATTTGAATGTTTTAATACTCAATGACAAAGGTTTCTTTACTGAGCTCTTTTTTGAAGAAGACTATTCCAAATTGAAATAGATCAAGTGAAAGTGTCACTGATTCGTGTTGTGATATAAAGTTCCATGCTTCATTCATGTCAGGCGACCAGTGGATATCATCAAACACAAGTACCGTGTCGTTATGTGATTTTTTGAGACAGTGTTGGAAATAACGAATGGTTGGATCTTTACGATGATTTCCATCAATAAATGCAAAGTCTATTTTGGGGAGTTTCTCCAGAATCGGTTCAAGTAAGGTGTCAAAATTGCCGATTTCAATCTTAACGTTATTCAATTTTAACAACTGAAAATTTTCATTAGCTTTTTCAGCAATTCCCGAACATCCTTCGGCTGTGATGAAAATGGCATTTGGAGCTGCTAGCGCTTGATAGGCTGTACTGATACCTAACGAAGTTCCTAACTCCAATATATAACCAGGTTTGAAATAGTCAACAAGTCGGTATAGAAGCTCTCCGTATTTTTTACGAATGCTGTTGTTTTCGAAAATGGAAGAAACACTTTTTAGCTTTTCAGTATATTTCTGATTACCTGCTCCCGCTCCAAAATCATGAACCTCTATCACAGATAGGTTGCTTTGAAGTTGCTTTCGCAATGTGTTAATTTGTTGATAGGCAGGTAAACGCAACTTGTTGTAAATTACATCTTTTGTTAAACTAAATGCAAAAGGTGAATGTAGATGATGTAGATTTTTTGCCTTGAGTTTATAGGCGAGATAGCTTTTTAGTTGAAATGTATGATTTCCCATGTTGATTTATTCTCTTGCCAGTTTTTTAGATGAAAATTTATAAGCTACACATGCCAGTACGAAATAAACTACCATCTGAACCAAGATGAAGGTGTATTCATAAGCAACAGAACTTAATGGAGCCCCCATTATCCTTACACGCAAATAGGCTGGGATCATTAAGGTACTGGGGAAAATATGCGCAATTTTGTATAAGAGTGGAGGTAATGCTGCCGATGGCCATGAAAGACCGCTGAAGAAAAGAATGACATTCGAAAGGAATACCATAAATAATAAGGCATGTGCCCTTTTCTTAAATAATACACTAATTGTGATTCCCAGAAAGGAGATAGATAAAATATAAGGAATGGTGAGAAGTAAGGTCGTTAAAAAGCCACTCTTGTCCGGAAAAGAAAACCATTTTGGAATAACAACCATAATGAATAACACATTAAACATGTAGATAACCAGATAGGCTAAGCTTTTACCAAGGACCGCAGTTATAGAGCCTCCATGAGTCAGGGGCTCAACTATAAGATTTCTGTTCTTGATTTTTTCACGTGTTGTAGCACCAAGAAGTCCAATTCCAATAAGTAAGGTTTGTTGTAAAATAATTAATAAAACCCCCGGCATAATAAAACTTCCATAACCGGCTGAAGGATTATATAAGCTGATGACATTTGTTTTTAGCGGATCTCTCTGATCCAAAGCCTGATTTAGATCTCTTCCTTGTGCTAAAAGTTTTTTTATCTCAACACCAGCACTCAATGTACCGGTTGAATATGCTGCTCCGGCATATATCTGTTTGTAAATTAAAAAGTAACTGGCATCACAATAAACAGTAACATTTGATTGTATACCCTGGAGAATGTTTTTCTCAAAATCTTCAGGGATTAATACGATTCCTTTTATGTTCCCTTCATAAAAAAGGTTCTCCGCTTCTTTCAGACTTCCTGGTTTGCAAATTACATGGATTTGTTCAGTTGCATCCAACATCCTGCTATATTGACGACTAAGATTTGAATGATTTAAATCTACTACAGCAACTGGTAGATCCTTTACCACTTCTCCTGAATAGCCAATTGAATAAACGACAGGATAAATAATCATAGCTACGATAAAAAGCAAAACAGCACCGGCGTCAGCCATGATGAGCCTCATCTCTTCACTATAATATTCAGCAGTCTTTTTTAACCCCTTTTTTGTATTGTTAATTAGATACATAGATGTTAAATTTTGCCCCAGAATTTCTCATGCTGAAGCACATATTTTAATCTTGGAATAAATAGAAGTCCCAGCGCAATAAATGCAAAAAAAGAATAAAGCGGTATTATTGAGTTTATTACAGGCTCTCCTCTTAACGATTGGCTGATAAATATTTTAAGCCAATAGGTGAAAGGGAAAATATGAGCAAACGCTTGGGCTAGTGCAGGCATTCCAAATAGCGGGAATGTCAGTCCCGAAAAGGTTAAAGCCATCATGGTATAGGCCGCACCTAATGAAAGACTTAGCCGGAGGTTTGAAGAGAACCCAACCATGAATACAGCAAGTGCCTGGTAACTCACGATCATTAGAAATTCACTTGTGAGGATAATCGATAAATCTCCTTTTAAGGGCAATCCTAATCGGTTAAATAAAATCATATTCATGAACATCGCCATTACAGAATACAAAATGGTGTAAGGGAGTAATTTACCTGCAAGAGCTGTTAATATATTGCCATTAGCAAGACGTAACCATACATCACAAGTCTTGTATTGAAGTTCGGTTCCTATTGCATAAATACTGCCCATCAAGGTAAATACAATTAACATGACAGGCAAAAAACCAAACGTAAGATAGTATGAATAACTTGTGTAGGGATTAAAAAGGATGACGGGGCGTAATGAAACAGGCATTGCCTGAGCAATCGCTTGTCGTTGTGTAGACCCTTTCATCATTAGTGATTGGACTTTTATTCCTGCAGAGAGAGTGGCAAGTGCTTTTTGGATTCCACTCCCGATTAAACCACTTTTAACAACATTTACGTTGTTGACATATACCGTTACTTCCGAGCTCCCTCCTTTAATAATGTCTCTTGCTAAATCTTTTGGAATGTATATAATCGCATCAACTTCTCCTTTTTCGAGTGATTCTTTAGCTTCCTCCAGACTTACAAAATCGGCATTGATTTTAGCAATCGGAGTTGCATCAACCATCCTGCTTACTTGACGCGAGAGACTTGAATGATCAAGATCAATAACTGCGACAGGTAGATTACGCGGAACATTGGCAGAGAAAAGCCACATGACCAGGAAAAATCCAGCTAAAGGTCCTACAATGGTCATGAAGAGATAGGGCCATTTACCCCAAATGTTTTTCCATTCCCGTTGCATTACCCATAAAAATGGATGCCTTTCTTTATTTTCCATAGTCTGATTTCTATAATGCTAAAGATTTTGAGCTTAGAGTTATTTGCTGACTAGTTTTAATTTCTCCCAATTGACAAGTGCACTCATCCCCGGTCTGAGTCCGTCAATCTTTTCAACCGGAACTGCGTGGATTTCAAATGTCTTCATGTCAAAATCTCCTGTAGTTTTTGTCGCATTCCATGTCGCAAAGCTCCCTAATGGATGAATATACGTTACTTTTAACATGATTTCTTTGTTTTTGAGCGCAGGAAACTTAGCCATAAACACACTTCCCATCTGGATTGAAGCCAATAAGTCTTCGCGCAAATTAAAAGTAACCCAACTATCTTTAAGATTCACCAGTGTGACAACAGGATAACCAGCAGAAACCAACTCCCCGGATTCAGCAATAATATCAGCCACCTCTCCATTTATGGGAGAATAGATGCTGGTTTCATTAAGGTAGCTTTCGACTTCATTTATAACGCCTTCTGCTCTTGTGACGAGCGATCTGGCAGCATCTTTATCTTCAATTCGGGTACCATTCTTCGCTTTATTCCAGATAGCCTTAGCTGCATTGGCCGTTTCTAGTGCTGCTTTATAATTCGTTTCTGCTTCATCTTTCTTTTGAGCCGGAAGCACTCCTTCTTTATATAGATTGTTGACACGGTCAAATGTCACCTTGGCAAGTTCGTTTGCAGCCTGAGCTTTTAAATAGGCGTTGTATGCGGCTTCAATATCTTCGGACTGAGCGCCATTTATTGCTTTTCGGTTTTGCGCTTTCGCACCTTGTAATGCTGCATGAGCCTGCGCTAATTTTGCTTCTATCTCAGGGCTTTTAAAGGTGAACAGAAGTTGCCCCTTTTTTACTACATCTCCTTTATGGATCGGTAGGCTATCAATTCTCCCTACTAATTTTGAAGCTACTTTAATTTGCGTTGCCTCTACCTCTCCTTGAACTTCTAATGGCGCTTTATGACTGATTATCCATGTAGAGTATATCAAAAAAATAAGCAATCCTGCAATTCCGATGGCCGCAAAAAGGTTTCCTTTCTTATTCATGGTTATAATGTATTTTCTTTTGATAATTTCTTTACTTCGTTAGTTTATATTTTTCGGTTTTCACTCCCATTCTCTTTTGGTAGGCAGGAAATTCATTGGGGATACCTGCATATTGTAAGATCCGGGCCAGGGTGACATCAAATCCATACATGGCTTGTAAACGTTCAATTTTTACCTGAGCTAATGCCAGACGGGCATCGACAACCTCGGTTGAATTCGACATCTCTTCATGAAAAGCTTTCTCTCTGACTCTTAAATATTCCTCTGCAAAAACATTGGCCGATTCAAGCTCAGCTAATTGTTCCTTATACATGTTCAATTCATGATATAACTTTTCAATCATCGTCTCAACGTCTGATAGTGCTTTGTTCCCAATTTCGTTTACCTCTTCCTTCTTTAGGGCTGCGGCTTTTACTTTTCTATAACGTGTTGATCCATCAAATAGCGTCCACCTTAATCCAACGCCAACAGTCCAATCCGGCATATATTGCGATAGATCTTTATTGGCCAGATCATACATCCCCTCGAATGCAATGACCGGATAATATTCAGCCCTTTCAGCTTTATAGCCTTGATCGGCAAGTAGCTTTTTTGAATTGACTTGCATTAATAAAGGATTATTTTGTCGTGCAAGCGTTTTGAAATAATTTACTGTTTCAATACTATCCAAATAGAAAAGATCCGTTTCAGGTTCAAGTATTATCTCTTCTGATAATGCTAATGTGTTAAGTAATGACGTGTTCAAAACATCTGCTGTTCTTTTTGCCTTACTTAATTCTCGTTGGGCTTGTGCCTCCGAAACCTTGGCATGGAGCATCTCTGCTTTGGCAATGAGCCCCTCTTTCTCCATCTTTACTGCGTCGTTCAGATGGTTTTCTACACCATTGAAAACATCAGTCCTGACTAGTACAGCTTGTTGAGCTAAGCATAATCCAAAATATCGTTCGGCAAGTTCGCTCATCAACTCACCTTCTTTTTGGCTGGTGACTTGATCTGCTTCGGTTTTATGGATCTCTGCGACCTTATTGGCTAATCTGATCTTCCCGCCAGCATAGATCGGCCAATTAAAATCAGCGAAAACACTGCCAAAATTTTTCTTCTGAATCATTTGATCCCAATTAGCTGCTTCAATGGTTTCTAGTCCGCCTAATAACTGACTGCGAACAGCCTTTGTTGATAAATTATCAGGTAAAATAGGCATAACCTGTTTTGTGGCAGGGTCAGGATTTGGAACGCCTGAGAAATTTCCAAAATTGCCTAATGCCTGATATAATGGTGTTATAGAGCTCTTTATTGGATTTAGATCGAGATGTAAATTGTCAGACATTGCCACGTAGCTAGCCGTAATGCCAACTTTGGGCAGATAAAGATTCTTAGCAGCTTTAACATCTTGTTCTTTTTCCTTTTGCGAAAAGTTAACCTGCTTAATGATATGGCTGTTATTGCGTGTAAGTTCGAGTGCCTGATCAAAGTTTAATCGCTTATTGGGTATGGCAGGCTGCTGTGCATTCACGCACAAAACTGAAAGGATTAACGTTATAATTGCCAGTGATTCAAGGCGCGTTTTAAACTTCATTTTTTCTGCTTTTAATAGTATTGTCAAAATTAAAAAAAATACTGATACTACAATTTAATGATGAAATTCAGGTGTTTGTATTAGCTGTTATTCTCTTCCTAGCTATTTAGAGTTGTTGTTTGCTGTTTTAGAATCCCGATTAATAAAGTATCTAGCATCTGCTGGAGATTTTTTTCACTTTTATCAATTATTGAAAACTGATTCAGTGATCTCCCCAGCTGCTGAAGGGCCGATGTAATTGCAGATACTTCCAGTTTTGTATCTTCAATCTCAAATTCTCCGGTTTGAACTCCTGACTGTAAAATATTTTTCAGATACAGGGTTTCAAAATCCTTATAATCTTGTAGTAACTCTTGTGTTAAAAACCTTTGAGAGAGGCTTTTATCATTTATTACAAGTAACAAGTTCTTTGACTTTTGTAAGCCCATCGTCCGTGCCGTAACATAAGCGCAAAGACTGTTGATTGAATCAGTCTGTCTTTTAACTAGTCGATCCGTAAGGATCTTAAACTGTTCAATTTCATCTGCTAGAACTATTTTGAACAAAGACTCTTTGTTTTTAAATAGATAATAAAACATGTTACTGGAAATACTCATCGCGTTGGATAGTATTTTAACAGATGTTTCGTTGTACCCATATTCTGCAAAGCATTCATTTGCAATGCATAAATTTGATTCACTTATATCCATTTTCAGACATCTTGGAAAAACTGACTAAAAACTTAATATGTTCCAAAAGTACGAAAAATAATTACCATCCTGACGTTTTTATTTTTTAATTCGCGTGACATTTTCTGGAAATAGTAGCCTATAATGCTGTTTGATTTTCATTGAAATAATCATATGGATAGGGATCGAGTGTTGATTACAGATTAAATAGCGAGTGCGTTAAAAGGGAATAGTATTTGTGCAAACACATAGATACTAATTATGAGTTGAAATCGTTTCAAATAAAACGAATTCTTTGAAATGACTAGTCTATCGTTATGGTATCAGTCAGATTTGTAAGTAATGTTATTATTCTTTTTTAATATACCGGTTATGCTAATTCTTGATACACTTTTTACATTTAAAACAGCTTTTTTCCTTAGCTCGTTTGTTACATTTTTGGCTTTAATAAATCCGATCCAAAAGATTTTTGTTATTAATTCCTTACAGGGGCAGATGACCGACAATGAGTTACGCTATCTTTCTATCAAATCATCTATCACGGCTTTTATTATTCTGATTATTTTCCAGATTTTCGGGAATATTATTTTTGGATATGTCTTTCGGATTCAATTATACTCATTTCGAGTGATGTGCGGATTCGTTCTTGTTTATAGTGGTTGGATTGCACTGCAAAAGGGTGTATTGCTTAATATCGGAAAAGATGTTAGTGTGAAGGATATTTCATCAGTACCTCTTGCTATTCCGATGATTGCTGGTCCCGGTACAATAACTGCCACCGTAACTTTTCCTGCACAATATGGATCCCTTGTTACCGTGTGTGCCATCTTTGCTGCGCTTGGTGTTAATCTGATTGTAATGCTTTATGCCAAAAATATTGGTAGGGTATTGATTAAATTGAATGTGATGTCAGCACTTGTTCGAATTATTGGATTAATCATTGCCACCATTGGCGTACAGATGATCTTTGATGGAGGAATAGAATTTCTGAAAATGCATGGGCTGATTAAGTTAATGTAGATTTTATAAGTCATATCGTATGTTTGTAATTACCAATTATATCCATTTTTGTGGAGATTAAAAACAAGGAAAATGAAAAGACTAACACTAACAATTATTGCAATATGTATCTGTTTTGGGTTAAAAGCTCAATACAATAAAGGTATTATTATTGAGACCGTATTAAAAACAGATACAACCTCGATAGGCCAAAAAATCAATTACCCTGACTTTAAAAACGCTGAAGTAACGATATCTAAAATCACACTTCAGCCCGGACAATCGACAGGTTGGCACAAACATACATTTCCCGTGTTTGCTTATGTTTTAAAGGGAAATCTTACAGTGGAATTAGAGAATAAAAAAACGATGCAATTTCCTGAAAACACTTCTTTTGCAGAGGTATTAGAGACCATGCATAATGGTATAAATAAGGGAAAAGAAAATGTCGTATTAATAGCATTTTTTATGGGAGAGAAAGGAAAGCCTTTGTCTGTTCATAAATAAGATCTTAAGACAATATGATTGATAAAGATGTTTGAAAAAAGAAAAAATAATATAAACGTGGCGTATTGGCAGGCTTCAAAAGAAAATGCATCTGTTATAGGGTTGAAATAATGTGCAGTATTTAGTATATAAATCTTTCTCCTTTCTTCTTATATTTGTGAAAGCACAATGAATAAAAGACGATGCATTGTAGGAAATGCAAAATGCAATGTTTTAGTACGGTTACTGCAAATCATAAAGTAAGAGACTATGAATTCAAGGGAGCGATTTCTAGCTACAATAAATGGAAGAAAACCTGATAGAACGCCATTTTATGCATCCTTAACACCTCAGGTTGCGCAAATGCTTTCAGCTCATTTAAGACTGCCTTATGAAACGCCAATAGACTCATTGTTATCGACACGTATTTCGCACATGGGTTTGCTAACGCACATGGGTGTTGATGCGATTGGCGTTGCTGCAACAGCACCGGCTGATAGCCCAACTGTTACTACTCCCGATGGATTAATTATTAACGAATGGGGGATGGTTTTCAAAGATGCCGGACTCTACAACGAATTCTATTCTTATCCGTTGAGTCACGCCGAAACTGTTGCAGACATTGAGGCATATCCATTTCCTGATCCATTCGCAAAAGGACGTTTTGACATGGCAAGGGCTGCCATTCAGAAGTATGGCAAAGATTATGGAATAATAGCAGACCTTGAGTGTTCTATTTTTGAAACATCATGGTATCTCGTCGGATTAGAGAAATTTCTTGTCGATTTGTTATTGGAGACACCCTATGTTGAAGCCTTACTGGATAAGGTTGCTTATATAAATACCGAAACAGGAAAAGAACTTATTCGTTGTGGTGCCGATGTGATTTGGTGTGGCGATGATTTTGGAAGTCAACAGTCAACGATGATGGACATGGATACCTGGCGGAAATATTTTAAGCCCAGAATAAAAAAGATGTTTGATGAATTCAAACAGATAAACCCTGAAATTAAAATAGCGTGGCATACTTGTGGTGCAGTGGTCGATCTGATTCCTGATTTTATTGAGATCGGATTGGATATTTTAAATCCGATTCAGCCTTTAGCTAAAGGAATGAATCCTGAATTTCTAAAACAAAACTTTGGAAAGGACTTGATATTCTTTGGTGGCATTTGTGTTCAGGATCTGTTGCCAAATGGCACTCCCGAAAGTATTAAAGCAGAGGTGCAACGTAGAGTAGAAATATTAGGTAATGAGGGTGGTTATATCATAGCGCCTGCACATAATATCCAGCCTGACACTCCTGTCGAAAACATAATTGCGTTGTTTGATGCGGTTAAAAATTTGCAGTAAGAGAAAATGAATTGGCTAAAATATAACAGATTATCATACTATTTGGCATAAAGCTTTGGATGACTACAATCCAGATATTTCAACTGGATAAAGACATCAAATGGATATTTCGAAACCGATATAAGAATAACACGATGATTTTAAAATACAAGACAGGTAGTCTCCCTCCAAATTTTATTTATTTGGGGGTTATATTGTTTGGTGTCAGTATTTGGAGAATGGTGCTTCTAGATTGGAAAGGACTGTTAGTTTTCGTAATATCATTACTTTGCCTTTTCCTGAAATCAGGAATAATAATAGATACGGACAAACGACGATTAAAAAGATATATTGGGTTTTTTGCAATTCGAAGAGGCGAATGGGAAAGTATAAAGTCGTTATTAAAGCTTCAGATAATTAAGACCCGCGAAACTCAAGTCATGAGTGTCCTTTCTATCAGCAGAACTGAAACAGATGAAGTATTTAAACTTGTCATGGTTTTACCTCATAAAGAGATAGAGCTTCTGTCGGGAGATGGTGATTTCATTATCAAAGTCGCCAATGAAATATCACACGAACTGCAAACACCCGTGTTCGATAATACAACCGACTTAGATCTGCATAATTAATAAAAGGGAGCGTTTGAATTATTGAGTATTATAGTTTGTTATTAGCCCGCCATTCTTTTGTTTTAATCACTTCTGCCTGCCGGGTGAAGATTTTGGTTGTAAGCACCCGATGAACTTCTTCGTCCATATCCGCGCAACAATCAGAAAGGACAGTGAGTACATAATCTTTATCGGCTGCTTCACGTAAGGTTGATAAAACCACTCCACTGGTTGCAATGCCTGTAAGCACAAGATGTTTTATTTCGAACGATCTTAATACCACTTCCAAGTCACTACCTGTAAATGCGCTCACTCTCTTTTTTGTTACAATGATATCATCAGGTTGTGGTGCAATCGATTCATGAATTCGTGTTGCTTCTTCCGTATCTAGATTCATGACCCCGTTCTTTAGTCGCGAAAACGATTTATTATTCGGACTAGCTTCTGGGTAGTTCTTTCTAAATCCAAGTACAACATAGATGACCAGTATCTTGTTGTTCCGGGCTGTTTGAATGGCGTTTTCCAGCGAATTAAAGAAAGCTGTACTATCCTTTAAATTTTTTACAGTAGCATGCTGGACATCCATTACTAATAGTGCCGTGTTTTGATGATGATTATTCTGTTCCATTATTCTTTTTCTTTTTTTGAAAAGGTGTTGCTTGACAGTAAACTGATAGAAACTATTCCGATGAAAAATACCAGCAGTAAAATTTTGTTATTTGAAGCGATATTACTTACACTGAATAGAATATAACCGGCCAATAGATTACAGCACGCCCATAATGTGTTAGTGACAGGCGACGAAAGTCCTTTTCCATGTGGCTTAGCAAACGGAGTTGGGAATTTATCTCCCGAAATCCCATGTGTAAAATGTGGTACTGCGTTTGCTAGAATGGCTCCTGCAAAAAATGCAGCGAGGTAATTATACCATAGTATTGTTTCCATATCTTAGAACTTAATAAGTGAATTTTCTTTTTTTTAATACGTGTGATGTGGTTCCGCAATGCATTAAAAACAGTAATCGGAATTATGCAATTTCCTTCTGCTACATGAGTCCCTTTTCCATTCTTATTCGTGATTTGTTGTCTCCATTAGAGCTTCTGTTTCAGTCGATTTTCGATCGTCTTTTCCTTTAGCCTTGTTTTTTCTTAGAAGTGGTGCAAATATTAGAGCTGTTGAAATAGCAGCAATCCCCTCAGCTAAAACAGTATTAGGTGCGCCTATATATTGTGATACTGAACCAATCAATAATCCTCCCAAAGGCTGCATCCCAAATAAGGCCATTGCGAAAAAGCTGATAACCCTTCCTCTCATTTCAGCAGATGCGTTGGTTTGAATAATGGTGTTGCCAATGGTCGTTTGCGACATCATCGCGAAACCTGCCAGCATCGCAAAGAACAAGGCAATCGGGAAATTTGTCATGTGAGAGAACAGAACTAATGCAGCCCCAAATATCACTAGATTGATAACCAGTATTTTTGTTAAATTGGCGCTCGACTTTAAGGATACCAGAAAGAAAGCGCCAATGAGTGCTCCAAGTCCTATGAAACTGTTCAGATAACCAAAAGTAGAGGCTGTTCCTTTGAAAATAATCTTTGCATAAACAGGCAGCAACGTGTTGTAAGGCAACACAAATAAACTGACACAAGCGAGCATTAAAATTAACAGTCCGATAGAAGGAGTCTCCTTTAGATAAACAAACCCTTCTTTAAATTCCTTCATTACTTTTTTTGAATGGTCATGGGGTATAAAGGCCGGAAAATTCATACATAAGAGCGAGGCTATGACTGCCATATAACTGAATGCATTGATCAGAAAGCAAGTTCCGGCACCGAGTTTCTCTAACACGATACCCGAAATAGCAGGTCCTATTAGCCATGCTAATTTTGCCATCGACGAATTAAGTGCAATAGCATTTGGCAGATCTTCTTTCTTATCGACCATTTCATTCACCATCGATTGTCGGGCTGGCAGGTCAAAAGCATTGATAATGCCCAACACAACACTGAGTGCAAATATCTCCCAAACCGTATAATGGGTGAAGATAACCAATGCAGCAAGCAGCGAAGCCTGAATCATAGATGCTATTTGAGTGATGAGCGTAACGCGATAACGGCTATATCTGTCAGATATAACACCACCCCAAGGTGAAAAAAGAAACGAAGGAAATTGCGTTGCAAATACAGCCAGACCCAGCATAAAAGTTGAATGGGTTTGTACAAATACCAGCCAATAGACCGCAGTGCGCTGCATCCATGTCCCGATCAGCGATACCGATTGCCCAGCGAAATATAAGCTGTAATTGCGACTGTGAAACGCCCTAAATATATTGGTATTCATCTGGTTTAATCGACAAGTCTTGTCAGTATTGTAATTGCTTGCATAATTATTTCCTTTTCAGCCTCGGTAGTCTTTTCTGAAATAGCTTTTGCCAGCCATTCCTGGCTCTTGTTCCTTTTCAGTTCAATAAATTCCCTCCCCTGTGCCGTGATCGTGATAATAACTTTTCTTTTGTCCTCAGTGGAAGGGGTTTTATTTATGAAACCATTATGCGAGAGCTTATTGATGATTTGCGACATAGATTGGCTGGTCACCTTTTCTATCGCAGCTAATTCCGAGGGAAGTATTTCTGAATGTTGATATATCATCGACAAGGTAGAACGTTCAGTTAAAGAAAGTAACGCATCATGTTTTACCTCACTTCTGACAATTTTTACTAAACGGGATACTGTCATTCGTAATCTTGCCGCTAGTTCGTTAACATTGATTTCTGGCATGACATAATTATTAAAGTAAATTACTAAATTTTCTTTGCAAAGTTACTTTAGTATTATCAATAATGCAAATATGAATAACAAGGGCGTTTCATAAGAAATTAGGAAAAAGTCATCCTGAATTGACTGATGCTTTCATGTTTTCTTTGTTATATAATTTATTGTCTCAATAATCTATTTAATTCCGATTCCAATGCATAATAATGTTTAATTAATTTGTAATTTTATAGAATAATCAAAAATTAAATGATATGAATATGAAAAAAAGTACGGAAAGAAATTATTAATCAAATCCGTAGAAATCCAGAAACAAGTGGTTTAAGATACGTAGACTATGGAAAGTCTAGTGATATCGAACAGTATTCAGACAACGAGATCGTTGAAATGATCTTTGGTATCTATAAGGATAGCAAACAGTTGTTAGTTGATGGCGATCTTTTTATCAATGTGAATGATGTTGTTCAAGCCGGTTGTACGTTGGAAACTGTTACTTATTGCAAAAAAACTACAAAAAAAGCGATTTTAAGCAACACGTATAACACAATCCAAAACATAAGGGCTTTTTATGTGAAGGATTACTTTTTAGTTACTAAGAATAAAGCAGGTGGAACAGAAAAGCATTTGATAACGCATTATTTATTGAAAATTGGAGCTATTAATAGAGGAAAGGGGCGTTTTGTCGGGTTATATAGCATTGCTAACAAGGATCAGTTATTACAAGAATTTAAAAGCGGTTTATTCCCAAAAGATTTGTACAATCCTATCAAGATGAATATAAATCAAGTGTTTTTCAAAGAGGATGACAGGATATCTGATTTCTTAGTTGAAACAAATATTCAGATTCAAAATAATTAGCCTTAAGGTTTTTATTGGTAATTGATGTAATAAGTTTGAAAACTATGGTGGTGATATGCAAAAGGAGCGACTTCATTTTGCTTTAAGTCATCCTCAAGTTGTAAATATCACCACCATCACTTGTACGAATAAAATAGATCAGTCTGAAAAGTTGAGAGAAATAATGACGGCCTCTCTAAAACAAATTGATTGTATAAAATAATCCCCTGCCATTTCGACCTTTTGGGAGAAATCTGCTAATAGCTGTTCACAATGAAATAGTAGATTCCTCCCAAAAGGTCGGAATGACGGCTTCGGTGGGAATGCTTTGGATAGCGTGAACAAACAAAAGCTCCCCAACTTTTTGGGCTGATCCCTATTATAATTATTTCTTTAAATAAGTATCAACTTCCCCAAGTATCGCGATCCAGATTCCGATAGTTTATAGCCTCCGCAATATGTTCAGTCTTAATTACCGCACTATTATCCAGATCGGCAATGGTTCGTGATACTTTTAAGATCTTGTCATAGGCTCGAGCTGAGAGGTTGAGTTTCTGCATGGCTGTCTTCAGAAGTGATAAACCGCTGTCGTTAATTTTACAAAATTCTCTAACCAGTTTGCTCGACATCTGTGCATTACAATGGATACCTGTTTTATCTTTAAATCGTTCTTCCTGAATATGCCGGGCTGCAATGACACGTGTTCTAATATCCTTACTTTGTTCTCCATTCTTGTTATTCGTCAGTTCGCTAAAGGGAACAGGAACAACCTCTACATGTAAATCAATGCGGTCTAGTAGGGGACCTGAGATTTTATTCAGATACTTTTGCACTGATCCCGGATCGCATACACAGGGTGTGTCCGGGTGATTGTAATAACCACAAGGGCAGGGATTCATAGCGGCTACTAACATAAAGCTGGCAGGATATTCCACTGTTCCTTTGGCTCTGCTGATAGTGATAATTCTGTCTTCAAGCGGTTGTCGTAATACCTCAAGCACGCCACGTTTAAATTCTGGCAGTTCATCAAGAAACAAAACTCCATTATGAGCTAAAGAAATTTCGCCCGGTTGTGGATTCCCGCCACCACCGACTAAAGCAATATCTGAGGTTGTATGGTGTGGCGATCTGAATGGTCGTACTGAAACCAACGTGTCGTGTCGTTTCATCTTTCCCGCCACAGAGTGGATCTTTGTCGTTTCGAGTGCTTCGTGCAAACTTAGTGGAGGCAGGATAGATGGAAGCCTTTTTGCCAACATCGACTTTCCTGAACCCGGAGGCCCTATCAAAATGATGTTGTGTCCTCCGGCTGCTGCTATCTCTAGTGCTCTTTTGATATTTCCCTGACCCTTTACCTCGCTAAAATCAAACTCATATTCATTAACTGTACTGAAGAAATCTGCTCTGGTATCTACCTTGGTGGTCTCCAGAACAATCTTTTCATTAAAGAAATCAATGACTTGTTTGATATTAGAAACTCCATAGATTTCCAGATCACTCACTATGGCAGCTTCATGCGCATTCTGTTCAGGGAGGATAAAGCCTTTGAAACCTCTTTTCCTGGCTTCAATTGCTATTGGCAATGCTCCTTTAATGGGTTGAAGACTTCCATCCAACGAAAGCTCACCCATGATGATGTATTGTCCGACTTGCTCAAACTTTATCTGTTCACTTGCAGCCAGAATGCCGATAGCGATGGTTAAATCATACGACGACCCCTCTTTTCGTAAATCGGCAGGAGCCATATTGATCGTTATCTTTTTCTGGGGGATCTTGAATCCATTATTCCTTAAAGCAGCTTCAATTCGCTGATGGCTCTCTTTTACAGCATTATCCGGGAGTCCTACTAAAAAAAATGCTATGCCAATATCTATATTTACTTCAATTGTAATGGTAATGGCATTAATTCCAACGATGGTGCTACCATACGTTTTTACTAACATGGCCGTTATTTATATATTGTCTGCAAGGTAAGTATTTTAATTATGTATCTCAATGCAAATACATAATTAAAATACTTGACAGTCTCAAAAAAACAAAGCAATATCAGCGGAAATAAAATCTGGAATTATTTTGATTTTAATTTTCTAGCTTGCTCTTGCAGTTCTTTGTCTTCTTCTGTTTCCGGTACAATTTCAATGTAATGTGCGGTCGGTTTTGTTTCTGCATTTACATAGATAAAGGTGATGAACCCACTAACAAAAGGGTCAACGATGCCATCTTTCTTCACCTCTATATACGATACCAAACTACTTCTTCCTGTCAAAACTATTTTTGAAGTGAAATTTAGAATCTGACCCGGACGGGCAGGTCGTGTGAAGTACATTCCATGAATTTTCAAACAAACAATCCCTTGTGGGTTTACTAATTTAGCTGCTGAAATAAAGCCTGCTTCTACAAACCATTCTGCAGTTCTTCCGGCAAATAGTGTTCCATGATGATTTAAATCTTCACCCTTTACAAGTCTCGTTGTACAAACAGGCTTGGGTGCTATAATTGTCTTTTCCATTAAAATAATAGTTGCTGTTTTAAGTCAGCAAAAGTAGTTATTAAAAAATGTTCGGTTGTAGTAGCCGATGGACTATTCTTAGCTATTGCGGATATTTTACCCACTTTATTTATGGGCACGCTATGGTCGTGCAGAGATGTCAAAATCTTCCCGACATCATCTCTGTCTTTTCATACTTTATCCTTAAGCATGCAATAGCAATTTGATGAGCTTTTTGTGTGTTTTCTAATTAGTAAATACTTTTCTGATTACTTTTGGGATTATAAACCTATATACGCTTGTAATATGATGAAGAATGTTTTTTTATTATTAACGGTGTCTCTAACGTTTTTTGCTCTTCAGGGGTGCGACAACGAAGATGTAACAAAAGAGGTTAAAAAGGATGGTTCGATAGAATCGTCATTAACGGTATTACATCTTAACGATAAGCAAGATGTTTTGACTACTACACACAAGATATGGGCAGCTGGCAAAGTCAGTAAAGTGATTGTCCATAAGGATACGATTCCTTCTCTTGGCTTAGTGAAAACGGAGGTTGAGAATAATGAAGGTGATAAGCAGACTGTTCCGGTTAAAAAGGATTACGAATTCTACATTACAGTTAAATAGCGATGAAGAAATCTAAATATATTCAGCTCGTTATACTGACGGCCGCTATTTCTGCTTGTACTCAAAAAGAGGAACAAGGTAAACAGGTGTTTATGCGTGCTGATTCTACCGCAAACTATTCTCATGTTCATTCTATGGGAAATGGAATGGGTTATTTTTGTGCTTTCCATGCTTATGGAATGTATCGAAATGGTGTTTACCGTAGAGCCGGGTTTTATTCGGGAAGTATTTCAGAAAGAGCAAACATTGGTTCGAATAGCTACAAAGGAACGATCTCACGTGGCGGATTTGGCAGTAACTCATTTAGTGTCTCTTCCTGATTTCTTAACTCTTATTTGTAGGTTATGCAGCGTTATACGATAAAGCCCAGAGAAAACTGGCAGCAGAAAGTAGAAGAGGTAGGGTTTGAGTTTCATACGCTAGAAGAGACTTATTGGGATGAGAGTGCATACTACGCTTTTCCTATGCATGAGATTGAACTCATCGAGAAAGCGACTTCAGAACTCTGGGATCGTTGTCTGGAGGCGGTTCAATATGTAATTGACCAAAAACTATATGCACAGTTTCATATTCCACAATGGTTTATCCCGAATATTGAGAAGAGTTGGAATGATGATGCACCGGCAATATATGGTCGCTTTGATTTTAGTTTTGACGGGTCTACGCTCAAACTTTTAGAATTCAATGCGGATACACCCACTTCTCTTTTCGAAGGAAGTATTGTGCAATGGTATTGGTTGCAAGATGTTAATCCGAAGGCTGATCAGTTTAATTCAATCCATGAGAAGCTGGTCGACACATGGAAATACCTGACCGATTATCTTCACCCTGCGCCACTATACCTTTCGTGTGTCCGCGATTCTCTGGAAGACTTTACGACAACACAATATATGCGCGATTGTGCTATTCAGGCTGGTTTGGATGCCCGGTTTATCTACATGGATGAAATTGGATGGGATGATGGACGAAGAGAATTTGTTGACCTTGAAGAGAATGTGATGTTGAATATCTTTAAGCTGTATCCCTATGAGTGGTTGGTCAATGAGGATTTTGGTCCACACCTGAAAGAGGTTGAAAGCTTCTGGATAGAACCGTCATGGAAGATGATTCTTTCAAACAAAGCCATTTTACCAATACTGTGGAAACTTTTTCCCGACTGCCCTTATCTGTTACCTGCCTTCTTTGAGCAAAACGGCTTAACCAGTTATGTGAAGAAACCTATCTTGTCGCGTGAAGGAGCTAATATTGAATTGGTTCGCGACTATTATACCATTGAACATACCGGTGGTGAGTATGGCGAAGAGGGTTTTATTTACCAGCAGTTGTGTGAATTACCTGATTTCAATGGAAACTATCCTGTGATTGGAAGCTGGATTATTGGTCAGGAGCCAGCAGGTATTGGAATTCGTGAATCGAATAGTCTGATAACGGATAATAAAAGTCGGTTTGTCCCTCATTTGATTCTTTAAACTGTCTATTGAACAATCTGGTTAAAACAGGGGTTTAGACAGTAATTTATTACATGATTTTACAATGAGTGAAATTGAAAGCCCCTGTATTGGAAGATGTGGATTGACAACTGAAGGAACCTGCCTTGGTTGTTTACGGAGTATTCGTGAAATTGTTTCATGGCCACGTATGAGTAATGACCAGAAAAGGGAACTCCTCAATGATTTGGAGAATAGAAAATCAGCACGTCTGGATAATCAATAGTTGGTATTGTTTATTCTTCGGGCTTATATCCTGATTTCTCAAGAATAGCTTGGCTATCGGTCATTCTAAACAGTTGTTCCAAGGTTACCGACTTGTTTTTGTTCATGAATTCGCGAACAATCTGCCATCCTGTCCATGCTCCAAAACGTGGAGCAGACTCTCTTCCAAAGGATACCGTAAAAGGACTTTCCTGAATGAATTTCTTAGTGACTTCTGGATTAGATGAATAGAGTAGTTTATTCTCGATAAAGTACTTCCATATATTACTTGCGTTTTGCTGGCTCCAACGTAATTGGCTTGAGGTGTATCCGATCTTTGTACTATCGGGTGTCTCGGGTATGACGGCATCCATAAAGACTAAGACTTTACCTTCATATATCATTTTGTCGAGTAATGTATTTCCGGGTTTTATCGTTGAGAGAATTAATTTAGCCACTTCAGTCATACAATCGGGGAGTAGACGCTCTTGCGTCATGTTTCTGATCTTATAATTGGGTAGCTGTACCTTTTTGTATTGGAGGTAATCTTTTCCTAAATAGAGATCAATGCTGATTGCCATATTGTCGCCATCATATCTTATGGGATATAAATAATCCAGTCCTGAAACGTAGGTGTAGATCTGTGGTGCCTTGAATCCTTTGAAAAAGAATGCTGTGCGTTTGAATGCGTCGGTTAGATTATTTTCCAGCGGTGAGATATCCGCATACTTTTTCTCTACATCTGCCGATAGTTTTCGGATGGAAGTGTCGATTGCAAATCGTCTTAGATCGTTGACGATTGATGTATCATTCAAATTGATTTTTAGAAAAAGGGGATAGCTTGGAGCCAGGGCTACGAGTCCTTCTCTGAAATGCGAGGGGTTAACAGCGAAAAAAGCCTTGTCGTATCTCTTTATTTTTATGGGTTGAAGGTCTACTTTTGAGAGATCTGCCTTGAACTTAGGCTGGTCTGTTTGATGACAACCAGCGATAAGTGTTACAAATAATATGAAAAAAAGCTTTGATAGTCTTCGGATATGCATGGGTGTTGAAATATCTGCAAAAGTACAGTTTATCAATAAATGTTTTTTGATTTAATTTCTTAACAAAAGCAAAGGCTGCCCTGATCATCAGGACAGCCTTTGCTTATATTTATTAAGGTTTGGTTTAGAATAACTTCCAGCCTAAAGTTACATTGACAGAGTTTTTATTCCAGACAAATTGATTTGCTTGTTGGTCCAATGGCTTATTAAGATAATAAGAGTAGCGGACATCAAGGGTAAACATCAGTACATCTATTCCTGCACCAAATTGAGCCTTCCAATTTGCATTTTTTATGGATACTTCTTTTGTAGCATCAACAGCTCCATTATAATCTACCTTTTTATCTATCATAAATGAAGCAACCGGCCCAGCCATCAATCTTACATTAACTGCTTTAAGATTAATGATTTTTGTGCCAAGGAGAAGGGGTACATCAATTGAGTTTAGTTTAATGTCGCTTGGAGAGCCTACCGGAACATTTGATAGCTTAACTCCACCAGTGCTGTATAATAATTCAGGTTGAAGGTAGACTTTAGAGCCTAAACGGAAAAAAGCACCTACTTGAAGTCCTGATTTCATTTGATCATTAATCGTATTGAGGTTAGTTGTTACCTGATCGAGGTTAACTCCTATTTTGGGTCCAAAACTGAATTGTGCATTAACAGCTCCTGTTATTAAAAGAGCAGCTAATAATACGAGTAACTTTTTCATAATATTAGTTTTAGTTTTAAAATGTTTTAATCATTCAAACGCAGATATCAATATTTGAGATTCTTAAAGACACATTAATTGTTGATAATCTTAGCCTTTCTAGTTTTAATATGTGTATCCAACTGTTGATTTGTACTACAAATATATACAAAGATCATGCTAATTTGCCAAAAAATTTCAAATTAGAGCAAAGTGTTTTGTAATTTTGCTCTTTGTCACTACGATTAAATGAGAATTAAAAAGTTCGGCCTATTTTTTGTTAGTCTATTTGGGAAATGAATTTGTTGTAAAACGAGCATATTATTGAATCGACTACACTGATGTAACTTTAATATGCGCGTTTTATCAGTCCTAAAATCTAAAAATTACTTACTGATGAAAACTACCAAAGTATTGATCGCTTTATTGATTTTATTTTCAACTGCTGTTTATGGGCAGTCGAATGTAAAACCTTTTTATTTCTCGTTCAGAATGGGGCCTAATATAAGTTGGTTGAAGTCTAATTCTGATAATGTAAGTTCAAATGGTGCTATTCTTGGATTTTCATGGGGAGCCCTTTGTGACGTTCCGATTCAGGATAATCTGTATGGGGTAGGCGGATTTAATATTCATTTTGCAGGCGGCAAAACAACTTATCCGGGGATCTATAATAACCTTCCGGCTAATTTTAGGGAAACCTATTCAATAAAATATCTCGAATTACCTGTTATGCTCAAGATACGCACACGAGAGGTGGATAAGCTTTCTTTTTATGGACAGATGGGGTTAGGAACAGCATTTCGTTTAAATGCACGAGTTGATCGAACGATTATCCCTACTTCGCCTTCTTCTGGTTCTGCAGTGATAGTCTCTGAAAATATCAATAGTGATAATATTACAGCGTTTATTCGCGAGAGTCTTTTGATTGGCATAGGCGCTGAATATGCTGTTCAGGATAATTTAAAACTGTTTGGTGGCTTGAATTTTAATAATGGATTTACAGATATTATTAAGAAAAGCCCTTACAATACCAGTGACCCTAAAATGATTTCGAATATTCTCGAATTCAATATCGGGGTTTATTTTTGATGTTTTTTACAACTGATCTGAAACTATGAAGATTGCGCTTGCTCAGGTGAATTACCTGATTGGAGATTTTGAAGGTAATACCCGCAAAATTCTTGAACATATTCAAAAAGCCAAAAGTCAGCAAGCTGATCTGGTTGTCTTTGCCGAACTCTGTATTTGTGGATATCCACCCAGAGATTTTCTTGAATTTGATGATTTCATCCGTCGTTGTTATGATCAGATTCAGATCATTGCAGCACAATGTACGGATATTGCTGCTATCGTTGGTGCTCCTTCCATTAATCCAAATCCTAAGGGAAAGCCTTTATACAATTCGGCTTTCTTTCTGGCAAATGGCAAAATTGAGGCCGAGGTTCATAAAACACTGCTACCTACTTACGATATCTTTGATGAATATCGTTATTTCGAACCCAATCGTTCGTTTTCCATCATCCCTTTCAAAGGAAAGAATATAGCTCTGACCATCTGCGAAGACCTATGGAATATCAGTGATAATCCACTCTATATTCTTTCTCCTATGGATGAACTGGCTCTCCTCAACCCCGATGTGATGATTAATATCGCCGCTTCTCCTTTTCATTCGGAGCAGGCGCAAGAGCGGTTGGATATCATGGTTCGGAATACGGCAAAATACCAGATCCCACTTGTGTATGTAAATCATGTCGGGGCCCAAACCGAGTTGCTATTCGATGGCGGTTCGATGGTTGTTGATAAGAAGGGTGTGGTTCAGTGTATGACTAAATTCTTTGAAGAGGATTTCTGTGTAACCGATATCGATCAGTTAGCAGCAGATGTTAACGCTCCTCAAAATACTACTCCTGATAAAATAGCACTGATTCATGATGCCCTTGTGATGGGTATTCGTGATTATTTCAAGAAATTGAATTTTGGAAAAGCAATACTGGGACTCTCTGGAGGTATCGATTCAGCTGTTACACTGGCACTGGCTGCAGAGGCATTGGGTGCGGAAAACGTCAGAGCGGTTCTTCTTCCTTCGCGTTACTCTTCTGAACACTCTATTGATGATGCAGTTGGACTGGCAAAAAATTTAAACTGTCCATACGACCTCATCCCAATAGATGGAGCCTTCTCCGCCTTTGAGAAGTCATTGGAACCCGTGTTTAATGGCATTCCGTTTGGACTTGCCGAAGAAAATATACAGGCACGAACACGTGCCGTCCTCTTGATGGGAATGGCCAATAAATTGGGCTATATATTGTTGAATACTTCGAATAAAAGTGAGGCTGCTGTTGGATACGGAACGCTTTATGGGGATATGTGTGGTGGCATTTCTGTGCTCGGTGATGTCTACAAAACCGATGTCTTCAAGCTGGCACACTATATCAATCGCAATGAGGAGATTATTCCCATAAATAGCATCACCAAACCTCCTTCTGCCGAACTACGACCCGATCAGAAAGATTCAGATTCATTACCTGAATATGATCTGCTCGATCAGATATTATATCTCTATATAGAAAAACGTCAGGGACCCACTGAAATTATTGAAGCAGGTTTTGATGCGGCTATCGTAAACAGGGTTTTGAAGATGGTAAATAGTAATGAATGGAAGCGTCAGCAAACGCCTCCTATTCTGCGTGTATCCTATAAGGCATTTGGCTCAGGACGAAGAATGCCTATCGTTGCAAGATATTTATTGTAAAAATTAAGATAATTATGATGAAGAATTATTCGGCCAATGAAGGTCGTTATAAACAGATGCCTTATAGAAGATGTGGTAAAAGTGGTATTCTTTTGCCTGCTATCTCTTTAGGATTGTGGCATAACTTTGGCGATGTAGATGTTTACAACAACTCTCGTCAAATGCTGCTAACGGCTTTTGATAATGGTATATGCAATATTGACCTTGCAAATAATTATGGTCCACCTCCCGGATCAGCTGAAGAGACATTTGGCCGTATCTTTAAAGACGATCTGCGCAGCTATCGCGATGAACTTTTTGTATCTACAAAAGCCTGTCACGAGATGTGGCCTGGCCCTTATGGCGAATGGGGATCACGCAAACATATGTTGGCTAGTCTGGATCAGAGCCTGAAAAGAATGAACCTCGACTATGTAGATGTCTTTTATTCTCATCGTTATGACCCGAATACCCCACTCGAAGAGACGGTTAGTGCGCTCGTACAAGCTGTAAAAACAGGGAAAGCACTCTATGTAGCTATCTCAAAATATCCGGTGGATGCTGCTGAAAAGATCATGGTGTTACTTCGCGAAGCTGGTGTGCCTTGTTTAATTGATCAGTTGCGATATTCGATGTTGGTTCGTGATGCTGAAAAAGATCTTTTTGAACTCCATCGTAAAGAGGGTGTTGGATGTATTTCATTCTCCCCACTTGCTCAAGGCGTTCTGACTGAAAAATACCTGAATGGTATTCCTGAAGGTTCAAGAGCTGCCAAAGAAAGTGGCTTCTTGAAGGTAAATCAGGTGTTGCCGCTTATCGAAAAGGTGAAGAGTCTGCATAATATAGCGCTCGACAGAGGACAGACACTTGCTCAGATGGCTATTGCATGGCAGTTGACTGACGATAGAGTAACATCTGTTTTGATCGGAACCAGTTCACCTACACAGATCCATGAAAACTTAAAGGCATTAAATAATCTACAGTTTACCCGGGAAGAGTTGGATAAGATTGATCAGATTGTAAATACGCCTCCTTTCTGGAATTTCTCAGCTTAAGGATTTCGGTGTTTTTTTGTAGAGACGCACAGCCGTGCGTCTTTTTTTATGTATATGCATCTTAATAAAAATGAAAGAGACGCACGGCCGTGCGTCTCTACTCCCCATTGGTGCAAATTTTAAGTCCGCACCAACAATTCAGTCTGTAATGATTTAAGGTTCAATCTTGTTCCAATCAGGTGTTTCACTGCCCAATAGGTTCTTGACAAAGAAATCTCTTCTTCTGCGTTCTCCATACTTTCCTCCGGCTGTGTGATTTAATCCGGGTAATACCAGGAGGTCGAACTCTTTGTTGGCTTTGATCAGAGCATTGACTACCTGCATCGTAGTCGCAGGATCTACATTATCGTCGACCTCTCCAACCATCAATAAGAGCTTCCCTTTTAATCTGAAGGCATTGGTTACATTTGAACATGAGTCGTATTGAGGACCAATAGGATAACTCATCCATGCTTCATTCCACCAGATTTTATCCATTCGGTTGTCGTGACATCCGCATGACGAAACAGATACTTTGTAAAACTCAGGATGAAACAATAACGCCCCCATTGCATTCTGTCCACCTGCGGAGGTGCCATGAATTCCCACTCTCGTGATATCCATGTAAGGATATTTCTGAGCAGCAGCCTTCATCCACAAGATCCGATCTGGAAAACCTGCATCTTTTAAGTTCTTCCAACATACATCATGAAAGGCCTTCGAACGCAATGATGTTCCCATCCCATCAATCTGTACTACGATAAACCCAAGCTCTGCTAATGGTGACATCGATCCATTATATGCAAAAAACGACTTCGGTACAAAGGCACTATGGGGACCGGCATAGATATATTCAATGATAGGATATTTCTTAGAAGGGTCGAAGTTTGAAGGACGAACAATGACACCCCAGATATCTGTTTTTCCATCTCTTCCTTTTGTGCAAAAGACCTCCGGCATCTTCCATCCGGTTTTTAAAAGCTCAGTGATGTTGGCCTTTTCTAACTCCTTAACGACTTTGCCATCTGACGATTGACGAAGTACATGCGTCGGAGGAAGGTCAACACGTGAATAACTATCCACAAAATATTTCCAATCCGAAGAGAAGGTCGCAGTGTGATTGGCATCCTCAGGTGTCAGGTCGATAAGGTTGGTTCCGTCGAAATTGATCCGGTAATAATGAACCAGATAAGGATCTTTTCCGGCCTCTTTCCCTGCTCCTTTAAAAATAATCTGACGGGCTAAAGTGTCGACATTAACCACTTCTCTTACAACCCATTCTCCCTTGGTTATTTGGTTCTTGATCGTTCCCGTTTTACCATCGAAAAGGTATAGATGGTTCCATCCATCACGCTCTGATGCCCAGATAATTTCCTTTCCGTCCGAAATATCATTTCTCGATTTCTTTCCACTATAGTCGAAAAAGGTTTTGCACTGTTCATCTATAATGACTTTAATCTCGCCTGTTTCAGCATCAACAGAACCTATCTGATATGCCTGATGGCCTCTTTGGTTAAACTCAAAGGTGAAAGATTTACTGTCTTTTCTCCATCCTGATAAATCTAAAGAATATTGGTTTTCAAATGCAACGGCATTGATCGCAATCTGTTTCTTCTCCTCGATATTAAAGAGCGCTGGTCTTCTGATAGGAACAGCATCACCGGGCTTAAGGTAGTCTCTCGACTCCAGTTTGGGTTGTAGCTGATCAACAGGAGATGATCGGATAAAGTTAATAATGTGTTTGGTATTGGCTCTTACCTTGCAGGTGGCCAGCTTCTTTGAGTCGGGCGACCACATCAGCCATGTCGAATAATAATCGCCTTCCGATCCATCAAAACTGAGTTGAAACTCTTTTTTCGTTTTAATCTCTTTGATATAAACGTTATAATTCTTTATAAATGCTTCAAATGTCTTGTCTGGTGAAATGAAGGGCTTCCCTTTTCTGTCGTCGCCATCTTCATCTCCCCAGTATGCATCTTTAGTGGGCTGATCTTTTATTCTTTCAACCTTTTTAAGCGAGTTGTCCGCGATGGTGTATTTCCATTTAGCGGTGTCGATTACAAACTCCACACTCTTTTGATCTTTCGAAAAGGTGACCAGTGAGATTGGGAGCTTGTAAGGCAATTCTTTCTTCCCGGTTATCTCAGAGATTTTCTTCGCTAACTTCTCTTGGTCGAAGGCAATCGTCTTTGTGGCTTTATCTGCATTGACCATCATAAACTCTTTGCCTTTTGCGGTTGAGTTAATATACCAGAAGTTATGCGACTCCGGAATCCATGTTGCCTGGATGTTAGCGGAATACACCCGTTCATTATTTCTGAATAATGAATCTGCCCTTTTGTAATCGGTAAGGGTAGTTTGTGCATTTAATGCGGTAGCTGATAATACCAAGCCAAGCAAAAAATGAGTAGTCTTGATGATTAAGCTTTTTTTCATTGTGGTGATTAGTTTTTAGAAGAGCGTTTTTTGGGTTTTAAATATCAGTCAATAGAGGAACTTATTTAAGATATAGTGCCCGTTTTGAGAAGAAGAGGTATAAAAAAAGAACCTGTACTTCTTTTTTTTGAAAAGAGAAGCAGTCAGGTTCTTTTAGTTTATTTAATCAGCTTAAATTAAGCCCCTAATTGCTTTAGTGTTTCTGCTACAACATTTGAAGGAGTAAATCCGAATTTCTCATCCAATAACTCAGCAGGAGCAGAGTAACCGAAATGATCAAGACCAAAGATGGTGGCTTCACTTCCAACTACTGATAATAAAGTAGAAGGTAAACCTACAGTTAATCCAAATCTTGGAATGCCGGCAGGAAGAATTGCAACGCGTTCTGCAACTGGTAGATTTAGGAATAAACCACTTGAAGGAACCGAAACCACTCTTGCATTAATCTTATGTTCTTGTTCTAATATCTGAGCTGCAGCAACTAAAGTCGCTACTTCAGAACCATTGGCAACAAAGATAATATCGGGCGTGCCAGTTGTTTCTTTTACAATATAACCTCCCTTTGCACTCTGAAGTGCATCTTGATATCTGTTTCCGGTAGTTGCAGGCAGATCAGTGATGTTTTGACGAGAAAGGATCAAAGCTGTTGGGGTGCTTTTGTTTTCCATTGCCAGTTTCCAAGCAACAGAAGTCTCAGCAGCATCACCAGGACGTAAAACCAATAGACTGTTTTTACCTGAATGGTTTTTCAACTGTTCCATCAAACGAAGTTGTGCTTCATGCTCAACAGGTTGATGGGTTGGACCATCTTCACCTACGCGGAATTAATCATGTGTCCAGACATACTTAACAGGAAGTTCCATTAAAGCCGCAATACGTACTGCAGGTTTCATATAATCGCTGAAGACAAAGAAAGTAGCACACACCGGAATAATACCGCCATGTAGCGCTAATCCATTGGCAATAGCGGCCATCGTTAATTCAGAAACACCTGCATGCAGGAATGAGCCTGAGAAATCTTTATGCGTAAATGGAGTGGTTTTCTTTAAGAAATATTCTGTCATGTCGCTATTCGCAAGGTCGGCAGAGATCACAATCATATTTGGAATCTGCTTAGCAAATACGGCCAATACATCACCCGAAGCAACGCGTGAAGAACAATTCTTTTTGTGTTCTATTGCTGAGAAATCAACATGATTGGTGTCACCTGATAAAAATGCTTCTAATGTAGCCGCCAGATCAGGATGTTGTTTTGACCAATAAGCCTGTGCTTTTTTGTGCTTTTCAACTTCAGCTGTTTTGTGTTTAGCGGCTTTGGCATATAACTCTTCAACTTCAGTAAAGATGGTGAAAGAATTTTCAACATCGCCGCCTAAGTTCTTCACTGTTTCGGGGAACGATGCTCCGGCTTTACCTAATGGCTGGCCATGTGTTGAAACCATACACTCGAATGATTTTCCGTCAGCTGTAACAGCACCTTTTCCCATGATGGTTTTACCAATGATGAGGGTAGGTTTTTCAAGTTCAGCATTAGCAGCTGTCAGGGCTTCGCGAATCTGAGCAACATCCTGTCCGTCAACTGTAATAACTTTCCAACCCCATGCAGTATATTTCATGGCAGTATCTTCAACAGTAACCGCTTTGGTTTCAGTTGAAAGCTGAATATCGTTTGAATCATAAAACATGATCAGGTTATTCAATCCAAGATATCCGGCAAGTCTTCCGGCGCCTTGTGAAATCTCTTCCTGAACACCACCATCAGAGATGTAGGTATAAGTCTTATGAGCAGTCCATTCTCCAAAACGATTCGCAAGAAAGCGTTCAGCTATTGCAGCACCAAGTGCCATAACATGACCCTGTCCAAGCGGACCGGAAGTATTTTCAACACCTCTGGTAACATCAAGTTCAGGGTGGCCAGGAGTAGGACTTCCCCATTGTCTGAATTTAGAGAGCTCTTCCATCGAATACTTTCCAAACATGGAGAGTGTTGAGTACAATAATGGCGACATATGACCCGGATCGAGGAAAAAACGATCGCGGAAAGCCCATTTCATATCAGTAGGGTCAAAGCGAAGAAACTCTGAGAAGAGGATATGCATAAAATCGGCTCCACCCATGGCGCCACCGGGATGTCCCGAATTTGCTTTTTCAACCATAGCAGCCGATAGAATACGAATATTATCAGCAGCTTTTAAATCAATGTTTTTGTGTAGTGTCGTCATTATTATACGATGTTTATTTTCGATTTTTGAACCTTACGGTTTATTTTATTTTAATGTTTTAACTTTTAAATCACAATTCAAAGATGGATCCCCCTTTTGGTGGAATACAATCGTCGAAATCATATTCTAAAGCCCAGAAAAATGAATAGTTTTAGGTTGAATTCCCAATAATTATTCTTGTGTGTAAATTTAATAATTATTCCTGAATTAGAAGCTTTAATTGTTAATTATACGCTAATTAGCACAGGAACTATGCTGGATTAATGCTGAGGGGGATGGTTTTTTTAACTCGCTATAATATATCCTGATTCATGAATAATTACTTTCTTTTACTGAATCAGGTTGTTCAAAGGCACTTCAAATAAATTATCAATCAGAATGCGTTATTCGTCTTCTGTCAAAGAAGCAATATTGTTGTAATATTCACTAAGGTGTTTTTGTAATATTTCTTTAGGAATTAATTGTCGTTTGTATTCAGCAATCATTGTTGGACTGAGACTTCGACTAAGGGCATATTCAACAACTTCGCTGTCGGTACTTTTGCAAAGAAGTATCCCAATGCTTGGATTTTCATTTTCTTTCTTTACATCTCGATCTAAGGCTTCAAGATAGAAATCAAGTTGTCCAATATATTCAGGTTTGAATTTTGTTGTTTTTAGTTCTATGGCCACTAAACATTGAAGACCTCTATGGAAAAATAGTAAGTCAATCTTGAAATCACTTATCCCGACTTGTACACGATATTCATTTCCAATAAACAAAAAGTCTTTGCCCAGATCAAGGATGAATTTTTTCATTTGCTCTACAAGTCCTTTTTGAAGACTCTTTTCACTATGAATAGAGGGGAGATTAAGAAAGTCTACCATATAGCTATCTTTGAAGAGGTTTGACGCTTCAGGGTAGGTCTTTTTTAATATTTGAGAACTATTATTATTGCCTAATAAACTTCGTTCATAGATACCTGCTTCAATTTGCCTTTCTAACTGCCTTAATGATAAGTTTTCATTATAACACAACAAAATATAGAACATACACTCTTCTGGTGTTTTACTTGTAGAGAGTATTTCTATATGAGAAGACCAATTAATCAATGTTAGTAAAGATAGTATTTTTGTCGAGTCTTCTAATTGTGGGGACACCATCCCCACAATTAGATTCTGCTTGTTTTCAGGGAGTTGTAATTGTGGGGGCAGTATTCCCACAAATGCAGTGGAGCTATACATTTCATAGAACTTCACCATTCTATAAAATGCTCTTCTGTCATATCCTTTTAAGTCAGGCTGCTTCATTTTAAGATAGGCAGCTAACTTAGTCACAATTCCCGAACCCCATTGAGCAGTTTTAAGTTTATCTGAAACATAGTGCCCCACCTGCCAATTAGTTAATATGTTTTCATAATTGATTGTTCTATAAGCTTGATACTTATGAGTATCAATCATTAGCCTCACTTCCTCAAATTGAGGCACATAAGGTTGTATATTGTTTGTTTTGTCGGCCATAATTATCAATGTTTACTTTCGATTCCGAAGGCTAACCATGAATAGGATTCCCTTTTAATGTTAGCCTCATTACTTGATGCAGAAAAATATTTACCTAGTTTGCTGAAATCATATTCGATTTCAGCTTTCTTAAACGCGATAATTCCATTTTCTGATGTAAAATTACATAGTTGTTGAAGAATATGCAGTAATAATTGAACTAATTATTGCTACATATTCTTTAATTGCTTCTTTATAAATGGACGATGCTATCATAACATTATAATTCTTTATTGTTTTAACTTATCTATATACTATCTTCTTTGAGCATGTTGTGTACGATCTAATTCATACAAAATAAAAACAGATATAATAAAAGTTTTACTTTGTATTTATAACAGCGGCAAGTTTGACTATAAGGTATTAATTCCGTACTATATAACAACTATTCTGCGTATTTCAAAGAACCAGTGCCATCAAGAACAATGTTATTCGATTTAAAAACACCCCAATATCGCCATGCTCCCACAATCTTTCACAATATAGGGAGAACCGTATTCAATGTATGACGCAAATTCGACACCCATAGCTGCAATGACAATGCTTTTTTCGTGTGGTTTGAAGTCTTTTGAAAACTCAGTAACTACGCTGATGTCTACTGAATCTGTGTTTATAGACATCCATTCGCTGACACTTGTTGTACACATAGGGTCGAAGGGGGAATATACGGTTTCAAATTTTCTTTCAAATTCGTTCCAAATCACATCGGGTACTACGGAAATGTTTAGATAAATGCGATAGTTTCTAATGGTCTCGGGCCATGAAAACTTGTTTTTAGCGATGAAGTTGTTTAACGAAAGCGTTACTTTACTTCGGTCGTCAGTAATCGACAACGTGGTTTCACCAATGAAAACTTCATTAAATGGATGTTTATTGCTAAAGCTATATCCAATTAATGGATAGTTAAATTTAGATGACTCAATCCTTCGTTTACCCATCGAATCTTCATGGTTCATTACCTGTATTCTTTCAGCGATCTTTAACAGGTAACAGTTGTTTCGTCCTTGTTTCAGCTGACTCAACCCATCCGTTCCTTTTCGAACTATTTTTGCCCAGATGGAATTGCCTTTCCATTCTTCGTTAAGCTCGCGGGTTCTGGCAAATGCCGGGTTATTTTTAATCAGATCTTTGTTTGCTCCTCCTTTGGTTGCATAGATCCATTTTCTTAAATCACTGTCGTAATACGACCTGATATCTCCCAGACTTCCTTTGAAGCGAATGGGACCTTTAGACTCTGCCATAATTCTTGATTTTTGTAGTCGCGAATAGCTTTTCGTTTTTGTCTTTAGCACAGGGCGACCCGATTAATGATTTTGTCAATTAAAAATAGGGCTGATCAACAGTGTAAAATTACAAATCGGGGATTGGACCTGTCAAGGATTCGGGGGTGGCCAAACGAAGCCATTGGAAGCCAACTGAAGCCAATTTCAAATTAATTTTAAGAAAATGATAGATTTGGGTCTTTCTTTATCTCTTTTGAGATCATTTTGTGATGATAAATTTAGATCACGTTTTAATAAACCACCTTTTGAAAAGGAAGGAATATTCCTTTTCGAAAATGATCATACATCCAAAATATGAAAATGAGATCATTTTCCGATATTATAGACCTGAAATTTAATTCTCCCTTTTAAATCCCTATTCTGTCGCTAACCTAATCCTAATGCAGTGATCGAATCAGTTTGGGGTCAGGATAGGATCAGAATGGGGTCAGGTTGGGGTTAGGGGCAAAGTATCTTTTCATGATCTGGAAAGTATCTCTCAAATTTATCATGATCATTTCTGAGCGGTTGAAATCAGATTCTTTGAAAGTAGATCTAATGATCAGATGCTTGCAAAAATACATGTTTATACTTTGGTGGTCAATCTATTCGTAAAATAATTCGCTGATAAATTTGTTGACAACCAAAAAGCTTGTTACATTTACGATGTCTTTAAATTGCAAAGAATGAGCTTCTTTATATTACTCCTTCTTTACAGAGATATTAATACCATTTCGATAGAACCCTTATTAAACAAATTTCAATAAAATCAACTCATGAAAAAATTACTTACTCTTTTAGCATTTTGTGTTTTTTTGTCGACGTTGGCGTTGGCACAAACCGGAAAGGTGTTTGATAACCTTTCCATGAAAAGCAAGATCCTGAAAATGGACAGGAAATACGCTGTCTATCTTCCTGCCGATTATGAAACCTCCAATCGGAGTTACCCTATTCTGTATTTGTTGCATGGGGCTGGTGATGACCAAACAGGATGGGTTCAGTTTGGTGAAGTTCAACAGATTGCTGATAAGGCTATTGCAGATGGCACTGCTACTGCTATGATTATCGTGATGCCAGATGCAAATACAGGTCAACGTGGGTATTTTAACGATCTGAAGGGCGTTTGGAATTATGAAGATTTCTTCTTTCAGGAGTTTGTCCCTTTCATAGAAAAAGAATATCGCGTGAAAAGCGATAAGCGATTTCGGGCTATCTCCGGCTTGTCAATGGGCGGTGGCGGAACTTTCATCTACGCACTGCACCATCCTGAAATGTTTTCATCCGCTTGTCCGTTGAGTGCCAGTTGTGGTCCGATAACACTGGATGACGCAAAAAAATATTTGATCAGAATGGGAAATCTGAACCCAACTGATGATGAAATTGCTGCATATTATAACAAGAGTAGTGTGCCGGTTTTGATGGCTGCCATGCCTGACGATCAGAAGAAGGCGGTAAGATGGTATATCGATTGTGGCGATGATGACTTTTTGTATGAAGGAAACTCATTGGTACATATTGCAATGCGTAAAAAGGAGATCCCTCATGAATATAGAACCCGTGATGGTGGTCATACCTGGACATATTGGCGTGGTGCATTACCTAGTGTAATGGAATTCGTTTCTATGGGATTCCATCAGTTTTAAGGAGCTACACCCGCAAGATTAGAAAATAAAATTCCCCCTAACAAACGCTGCCGTTCGTTAGGGGGAATTCTTTCTTTAGATAGATAGCTTTTTAGGGCTAAAGCATCTTTATCCTGATTACATTAAAGGATAAGGCTTTAAGTGTGAGTTTGAGGTTCTTACCTTTTAAAGTCACTTCTTCCTGTTTCGGACTGATGGCAGTAGGTGTATCTAATGTGTTGATCTGGTCATTGTTCTCGCCAGACAGTACAACTAATGTTCCTTTAGGTTGTAACTTTTTTACGCCCTCAATCACAAAGCTTGCATCTTGTGGCTTGTCTGTTGTGTTGACAAATTTAAGAATCAGTTCGTTGGCGTTTTTGTCGATACAGGCTGCTCAAAAGATGCCGTCCTGACCGGTTACTGTTTGATTATTCGCCAGCAATGAAACT
>JAHEYR010000242.1 GCA_023251485.1 Bacteroidales bacterium | reverse complement strand
TCTCCACGACCGTTAGCCATTAAACAAATTTATTGTTGCTCGGTAACTTCGTATTCAAGTTCCAATAAAATTCTACCGGTCAAAAAATCAGATTCCTCAAGTTTTAGCTGCCCACTGTTAATGATTAATCCATCACGACTCAGTCCTTTGAATACAACTTTTGATGAATGAATGCGCCGATGTGGTTTACATCCATTGAAATGATCTTGGAGAATTGTTCTTCAGTCTTTTGCGTTTCGCCCGAACCAAGGAGACCTAAGGCAATCAGATAACGACAATTGATTTCATTAAGGCGGTTCAGATCGTCATCCCATATCAACAGATCGGGAAGTGATACTGCAAAATAGTCAATCTTGACGGTGTCGAAGATATGTTTTTCGCCATAGTCTTTCAGTTTATTGAATCGTCCAAAGGCTTCTTCTTTTCTGTCTAATTTCAACAATGACAATCCCTGATAGAAAATCTTATCAGGCTGTTGGTCATTATAGAACATGGCAGCAGAGGGTTCGCTTTGTCCGAAAGAGGCTTTTTGCCAATATTGTTGTGCCGTTGCTAGTTCTCCTAAGCCTTCATAGGCGCAACCCATCCAGTAGAGTGCATCGTTTTCCAGTGCGTTGTTAAGTTTTCCTTCGCCCAGATTATGTGGATAACTTTCTGTTGCTTTCAGATGCTCGATGGCCAGCGTATACTTTTTCTCTTTGAGTGCTTTCTTGGCCAGTTCGATATGTGAGAAGAGATATTGTCCGGTGACTTTCCCTTCGCCACCTTCCCATGGATGAAATTTACGATGCATGATCTGGCTGAGTGCCTTTTCGTAGTTACCGGTGAGGTTGTAGAGGGTTGCTCTTTCCAGATACAGGTCGTCGCGTTCAGCTACATTGTCAGGATATTGTTCGAGTAATGCCAGTCTCCATTCATGCGCTCTTCCCAGCTTTTTGTATAACTGGTCGAGCTCCATCAGGATGCGGGCATCGGTAGTATCGAGTTCAAATGCTTTTTCGAGTTCTGTCAATGCCTTTATGGGTTCGTTTGTTTTATTGTAATAAGCCAGAGCCAGATTTCTTCTTACGGTGGGGAAGTTGCCATCCAGGTCGCGCGACTTCTCCCAGCAGCTTAACGCGTCATCGTATTGACGGGCTCCATACCAGAAGTTCCCAAGATAGTAAAGGGCTTTGGAGGCATGGGGGTGATTGGTAATGGCACATTGCAAAGCCAACACCTCCTCGAGCCGGTTGGGAAAACAGTAATCCGGATGCATGGTCTCTGCCTTTGCAAAATATTTGAAGGCGTTATATTGATCTCCTTTTTGAATGGAAAACCACCCTCTGAAATACCATGCCATCGGATATACGTTATCAGGATTTTCCATTCCTATCGATAACAGTTCTTCGGCTTCATCAAACATTCCTGCCATGGCATAGTCGATAGCATATTCAATGTAATTATGAATATTTCCACGAATCAACTCCTTGAGATCAGTTAATGATTGCGGGTCTTTTGTGATCAGATATTTTTCGAAAAGAATGCCATAGTTGAAGCCATCAATTTCTAATGAGTCGGCAATCCATTTTAGGCTTTCTTTGGGCCTGCCCAGCTTACAAAGGATGGCGGCTTTAAGGTGACGGGCTTTGTGATTATGCCAGTTTCGGATCAATGATTTTTCGATAAGCTCCAGCGCATCGGTCCAGTCGTTTTTTAATCCGGCCAGCTGTGCCAGATTGAAGTAGGCTGCATCTTGCCACGCTGCATTCCATGCCGACTTATAAAATGCGGTGTAGGCCTCGTCATAACGACCCTGATAGCGAAGACTTAATCCCAGATTGAAACCGGGTTCGCCATCATAGGGATTGGGGTTTCGTTCAGTGAGCGTTTCTATTGCTTTTTGGAAATAGGGTTCGGCCTTTGCAAACTGGCCCTTCCGGAATAGCCATAATCCCATGGCATTGTTGTTTCGAACATCACCAGGCTCGCGACGCAATGCTTCCTGATAATAATCGACAGGACTGTATGTGGCATGACGGTATTGCTCGAGATGCAAGCCGCGGAGGTACAATTGCTCGATAGACGCTATCTCCTTTGGCATTTTTGCTGCTCTGGCTGCTTCGGGAATGGGTTTTAGAACAGGTGGTTCGGGTTTGTAATCAACCAACAGCTTCCCGTTTTTATCTTTAACCGTAATTGTGAATTCTTCAGGCGTAAGCAGATCATCTATTGTTACAATTTTTTCATAGGAGCCATAAGGCGTACTATCGATCGTATCGTTTATATAAACAGCGTCTTTAGCTTTTAAACAGATAGACATTCCGGGATATGCACCGGTGGTATAAACTTTAACAGTTGCCTTTCCGTTCTCAAACTCAAGATTCACCATGGCCTCTTTGGTTGCATTTTTTACAACACCCAGATCGCGATAAGGCATGAAATATTGATTGAATGTTCGCTCTTCGTAAGGCATGATCCATGAGAAGTCGGGCTGATTATCAGTGAATACGCCACACATCAATTCAATATATGGACCATCTTCATCCGTAAGGTTCCGATCCCATGCCTGTCCAAAGTCGCCATTACCCCATGTCCATTGTTTCTTCCCGGGAGAGACATGGTGATTGGCTACGTGCAATAGTCCTCCTTTGGTGTCGTTTTCATAGCCGCCTACGAAATTGTATTTCGATTCGACTGCCATATACGATGTGGGAACCGGGATGTTCTTGTATCTGGAGATATCTACACCTGCCGAATAATCTACCTTATAGTAGGTTCCGGTGGCAATAGGAAATTTAGATACATCACGTTTTCCATGATCGAATACAGCATGAACATCAGGGGGAAAAACAGACTGATAATGTTCGTTTACAACGACTGCCGGATTGGCCCACCATAAGAAGGTTTGGGGTTGAGCGGTGCGGTTATAAAGACGGGCTTTTATTTCGAGATAGGCTTTATCGGGATGAAGGGTAAATCCGGCCATGGCTTTGGTTCTGAACATCCGTTCTACTTCATTGCACCAAACGGTTTTACTTCCGTCTTCGTTTTCCTCGATGGAGTAATCGGTAGCTTCAAATGTTGAGGGGCGATGGTGTTGTGGCCAGTTGAATTCAATGCCTCCGGAGATCCAGGGACCGGTTAATCCAACAAGCGCAGGCTTGATAACCTGGTTATAATAAACAAAATGACGTTGTTTGGTTTTATCAAAGGCCATTTGAATTCTTCCTCCTAACTCAGGAAGAATCATAATTTTCAGATATTCATTTTCGAGAAAGATGGCTATCCATTCGCGATCTTCTTTTTCGTCCATAATCTTTTCGACGACTGGATGAGGATAAACCACGCCACTACTTCCTTGATAAACACGCTTCTCCAGAAATATAGGATTCTTCTCGGGTTTTCCGATTCCATATGTTGGAATCTTTGCGATCTCTTTCCAGGCTTTTACTTCCATTTTATAATATTGTTTTAATCCCTGGTAGGGAATTATTTAATTTTTCAAATACTGGCTGGTTAAGGGGTACAGATTACAAATCTGCACCAGCGATAAAGTTAGCTAGCGAATGTGCTGTAATACCTATTTTTTTAGGAGTTGATGTTCAATCTCCTCTAATGATTTTCCTTTTGTTTCGGGTAGTTTCTTAAAGATGAAGATGAAGCCACTAACGCAAATGATTCCATAAAGCCAGAACGTACCCGAAGCACCTAATGCACTGTTTAACAAAGGGAATGTGTAGGTTAATAAGAAACAGGCTGCCCATAAACCAATGGTGGCAACCGACATGGCTGCTCCACGAATCTTGTTGGGGAATATCTCTGATAATACTACCCAGGTTACGGGAGCTAACGACATACTATAGCATGCAATAGCCAGCAATACTAATATAAGCAAAGGCAATCCATGGATATGAAAGAAATAGAGCGTTCCCATCACTGCATAAATACC
>JAHEYR010000241.1 GCA_023251485.1 Bacteroidales bacterium | reverse complement strand
CTACGCGGCCTTTAACAGTATCACCAACTTTAAGGTTAGTGTCCAGTGCATCCCATGGATGAGCTGTAAGTTGTTTCAGACCTAGAGCAATACGTTTTTTGTTATCATCAAAGTCAAGAATAACAACTTTGATCTTCTGATCAAGTTGAACAATCTCTTCTGGGTGATTAATACGACCCCATGAAAGGTCAGTAATATGGATTAAACCGTCAACACCGCCGAGGTCAACAAATACTCCGTATGAAGTAATGTTTTTAACAGTTCCCTCAAGGATCTGTCCTTTTTCAAGCTTAGCAATGATTTCAGCTTTTTGTTGTTCAAGTTCGTCTTCAATAAGTGCCTTGTGAGAAACAACAACGTTTTTGTATTCGTGGTTGATCTTAACAATTTTGAATTCCATAACTTTATCAACAAAGATATCGTAGTCGCGGATTGGCTTAACATCAATCTGTGAACCTGGGAGGAATGCTTCGATACCAAAGATATCAACGATAAGACCACCCTTAGTACGGCATTTAACATAACCGGTAACAACTTCTTGTTTGTCGTATGCGGTGTTAACGCGTTCCCAAGCACGTAAAGTACGCGCTTTTTTATGCGAAAGGATAAGTTGTCCGTTAAGGTCTTCCTGACTTTCTACATAAACTTCAATTTTATCACCAATTTTCAGATTAGGATTGTATCTAAGTTCTGAAAGAGGAATAACGCCATCAGATTTAAAACCGATGTTTACAACAACCTCACGGTTGTTCATTGTAACTACAGAACCGTCAATAACTTCGTGCTCAACGATAGAACTTAACGTTTTATCATATAAGTTTTCAAGTTTTTCACGATCAGTTTTTGAATAGTGGCTTCCCTTTTTACCAAGTGAAGTCCAGTCAAATTCTGCTGGTGCAACGATTTCTAAAGTGATTGGTTCTTGAACTTCTGGAGTTTCTACTGGAGCTTCAGCTACTACTTCCTTAACTTCAGGAGTTTCAGCTACTACTTCTACAGATGCTTCTTGGATTTCAGGAGTTTCCTGAGCTTCAGGAGTCTCCATGTTTGTTTCGTCGATTGACATTAAGTTGATTTGTTTTTGTAAAGTGCTTACGATCACTCGGGTTATACTTCTTGTGTTATCTTCGGATGTAATAATCATGAGTCGTAAGTCCTCTTTTTATCACACCCAAATTGAGCGTGCAAAATTAGGTAATATATTTTAATTAATCAAGACATCAGGCTATTAAGAAAACAAAACTTTATTTGTAAGTTATCGAACAGCTTGTTATATTTGTATAATCCAATCCACAACCTAATGTTTCTAAGATATATCTACCTTCTGTTGATATTACTTCCCTTTTCGGGTTTAGCATCGCACTTACGATCTGGAGAAATATCATATAGACCGATTCCAGGGCAGCCTTATACCTACGAAATAACTGTAATTGTATATTCTAATGCCTCTTCTTCTGCTCAAGCGGATATTAATACGGTTAAACTGAATACCGGGGATGGAGTATTTACCGCTGCACTACAACGCACAAATGGTGTTGCTGGCAACAATTCATTTGGGCAATATTGTCTTCATTTGGGCGAATTAATAACGCCATCCATTCGGAAAAATATTTTCTCGATCATCCATACTTTTCCAAAAGAAGGAAGTTATATTCTCTCCATATCGCCTTCGGCCAGAAATTTAGGTATCGTAAATATGCCTACCGGAAACCTTCCGATGTATGTCGAATCGATGCTCACCATAAGCTCTTCGCTTAAACCCATGACCTCCCCACAGCTCTCACTCCCCCCTATTGGTGATGGTTGTGTTGATGCTACGTATAAAATCAATCCCGGTGCAATAGATCCTGATGGTGACCTTCTGAAGTTTGAATTAATCAGATGTGAAACTACATCCATTGCAGATTCACCTAATGGATATGATATCGGTGGCTATAAATACCCTAGCGAATTAGACGCTACAGGTAGAACACAGTTTTCGATGAATTCTAAAACAGGAGTAATAACATGGGACAAACCTACTATTCAGGGCGAATACAATATTTCATTCAGAATTGAAAAATGGAGAGATAATGTACTGGTTGGATATGTATCACGTGATATGCAAGTTACGATTGCCCCATGTTTAAACACCCCTCCGGTTATCAATAATGTGCCTGATACGTGTGTAGAAGTCGGACAAACACTAGTATTTAAAATAACCAGTTCTGATCTAAATAAAGACACCTTAACTTTTACGACTACCGGCTTACCGTACGACGTATCGACCAGTCCAGCCACCTATACTGCTGATAAAGTTCCCATAGGCACTACTTCAGGCACTTTTAAATGGACTACAACTTACGATCATGTCTCTAAAAATCCTTATCAGGTATATTATAAAGTTGAAGACAGTCACAATGGTTCGCATTTGACGGATGTAACTTCTAATTTCATCACAGTTATCGCTTCTCCTGTTAAAAACGTAAGATCAATAACCTACTTAAATGGATTCAATGTGACATGGGATAAATCGCCTTTGCCACAAGTTGTAGGTTATAATATCTGGCGTAAAACTGATGTGCCAACAGCGATAGCTGATAAATGCACGCAGGGAGTACCGTCGAGCTTTGGTTTTACTTTAGCAGGTACAGTTAGCGGTGCAAATACACTCACTTATTTCGACTCAAACAACGGGCATGGCTTAATCACCGGCTTTAACTATTGCTATATTGTCACTGCTGTCTTTGCTGCCGGTGGAGAGAGTCATCCTTCAGATACTTTTTGTTCTCCCCTGATGATACCATTCATTGAGGTCGTTAAAGACACTGTAACTGCATGTTTAAATAATACAATTGCAATTGATTCAACCGTCATTAAATTCGAAAGTGATAATCCTTTAACTAAATATGCATGGAGCGCATCTCCTGAGTTAACACTTACCAATGCAGATAAACCTAATGTAAGTGCAAAACTGACAAGTACGGGATTATATTTTCTAAAGATCAAGGCAACCATTGGATTATACACTGATTCGGCTAAGATTTATATAAAGGTCAATCCCATACCCGGTGCTAAGATATCTTTGAAAGATTATCAGGGGATGCCTGATACTGTGGTATATTATAATAATTCGTCCAATTTCAAAAACGCAGAATGGAGGTTTTCTGACGGAACCAAGAATACCAATCCCGACTCCGTCTTGGTTCAATATGATGCAAATGGATACTTTAGAGTCTATCTGACGGTATACAACGAATTTGGCTGTCCCGATACTACCTCCATACTTCACAGGGTTATTTTAAAAGGACTGGCTATGCCCAATGTTTTTGAGCCTGAAAGCACGTCTTCTGAGATCAACACTTTTAAACCCAAGGCAATTGGTTTACTTACTTATCATATCGGGATCTGGGATCTGTGGGGAAACCTGATCTGGGAATCAACAACAGTTGATAATACCTGTCCGAAAGATGGATGGGACGGATGCGACAAAAAAGGGAAGAAGCTTCCTTCACAAAATTATATCTGGCGTGTAAAAGCAACTTTTATTGATGGGACTCCCTGGAAGGGGAAAAAAGACCATTTTGGAAAATACCATACGGAGGGATCCCTAATCTTACTACGCTAATAGATCATGAAACACTATTACATAAAACTGAGGATCACGCTTTTCTTATTGCTAAACATTATAATATTTGATGGCTTTAGTCAGGATGTTACGTTTTCTCATTTTATGCAAAACCCTATTTACTACAACCCCGCGGCTGTTGGAATAGATCAGGGCTTTCTTGTCTCACTCAATTATCGTAGAGCCTTGATGTATATGCCCTCAAAGTTCGAAACCATCGCCTTTGGTCTCGACCAATCTCTACACGACGCCGGATTAAGAGGAATAGGAGGTATCGGATTATATGTAACCCGAAACCAGGAAGGCGAAGGTAATTATAGTACCACTGCTATTGGCATCCCAAT
>JAHEYR010000002.1 GCA_023251485.1 Bacteroidales bacterium | reverse complement strand
ATGATTCTATTGAACGCCTCCTGGTCGTTTTGATTGATGACAATCCTGAAATATGCCAACAGGTCTTTTATCTCTTTTCGTTTGTAAAAAGAGAGTCCTCCATAAATTCGATAAGGAATATTCCTTTTACGTAGCGCTTCTTCCATTGACCGGGATTGCGAATTGGTACGATATAGAATGGCGAAATCGTGATTATGGAGCTGGTTATTCATTTTCGTCTCGAAGATGGAGTGTGCAACCAATGCCCCTTCTTCAGTATCCGAGTTTGCTTTTAATACGGGTATTTTTTGTCCTTCTTCATTTGAAGTCCAAACCTCTTTAAAAATCTGATCTTTATTTTTAGAGATAATACTGTTTGCAGCATTTACAATATTCTGTGTAGAGCGATAATTCTGTTCGAGCTTAAACACCTTCGTGTCGCTATAGTCGCGTTGAAAGTTTAATATGTTTTGAATATTGGCACCGCGAAAAGCGTAAATACTTTGTGCATCATCGCCAACCACACAAATGTTTTCATCACGAGCGGCCAGCTTCTTTATAATAAGGTATTGTGCAAAGTTGGTATCCTGGTACTCATCGACGAGGATATACTTGAACTTTTGCTGATACTTATAGAGTATATCAGGAAAATCGCGCAGAAGGATATTCATATAATATAAAAGGTCATCGAAATCCATTGCAGAATTTTTAAACAACCGGGTTCTATATTTAAGAAAGATCTCACCCACCAATGGTTTGCCTGCTGTTTTATCTTGCATCTGTATTTCACTGTTTGACGCATAATCTTCTGCAGAGAGGAGATTTGATTTAGCCGAAGAGATACGGTGAAGTACAAAATTGGGATCGTACACCTTTACGTCGAGGTTCATATCCTTTAAAATCCCCTTGATTGCACTCTTGCAGTCGTCCGTATCATAGATGGTGAAATTTGAGGGATAGCCCAGTAGATGACCATCTACTCTGAGGATGCGTGCAAAGATAGAGTGAAACGTTCCCATCCAAACATTGCGGGCATCAGAGCCAACGAGCTTTGAAATACGCTCTTTCATCTCTTTTGCTGCTTTGTTTGTAAAAGTAAGTGCTAATATATTGAAGGGATCTACCCCTTTTTGAAGTAAATAGGCAATTCGAAAGGTAAGTACGCGTGTTTTGCCAGATCCGGCTCCTGCGATAACCATTACCGGCCCTTTGGTGTGTTTGACAGCATCGCGCTGTGCATCATTCAACGATTCAAGAATTTCTTTCACTTTAGTCCTTTAGATTTCGGTTGCAAAGTTACCACTTATTTCATCTGCAAAAAATGAGTAGCTCTGATGAATATACGAATTTATGCGATAAGTTATTCACAAACGAGCGGTTTTAAGAATCTCCACGTGGGAAGATCCTCTTGATACACTAAAGGCAAGACCTAAGGATGAAGGGTAGAATAGCCCTGGATGAAGAGTATATGAAGTGTATCCGTCTCGCACGTGTCTCGCACCTGTCTCGCTATATAGAGCGAGACTCGTGCGAAACTGGTCCGAAACACGTGCGACACTGGTGCGATAAATAGACAAGTTATCGACTAATAATCTACCGGTAGTTTACCTGTTATCCCTAAGTCGTATCAGAATTAGTCCAAAATTTTAAAAGCAGTATGCTCAAAAAAATGAGTGCTCAAATAAAAATGGCAGTGCTAGAAGCACCAACAATAGAGGCTAAAATTGGTATCGCCATTCCAAACGAAGTGAGAAATATCTTTAAAGCATCAGAAAAGTATCTGAAACGTATATTTTAGATTTATATACAATTTGGCAGCAGAGAAAAAAATAAAATAAATTTTAATAACATGCTTGTAAATGTGAAAAATAGTATTAATTTTGCACCCTCAAAACCCTGAAGTTATCTGATTGAAAAATTGGATTAGTTACCGGAAATATCCGGTAACAGTAAGTGGGAAACCTGACCAAGTTGGACAATTATAGGTTTCTGCCGGTGCAAAGTGTTTTTGATAAAGTGTACCGATAGTTATCATATGAAGTGAAAATTGCCTCTCCGATTCAAAATTCCCCCTTTCTGTAAGACTTAAAAAAGCTTCTGTTTTTTGACAGGTTAAGCTAAGTGTCTGAATGTAAAAAAATAACATGAAAGCCTTGGTTGTATCAGTTTAATGTGTAATTTTGCAGTCCCCAAAAAAAGAGGGGTTTACGAATAAAATTTATCAAAAAATAAATCAGATATGCCTACAATTCAACAATTGGTTCGTAAAGGACGTCAAAAGCTGACAGACAAGAGCAAGTCTCCTGCTTTGGATTCCTGCCCGCAACGAAGAGGTGTGTGTACTCGCGTATACACTACCACTCCAAAGAAGCCAAACTCGGCAATGCGTAAGGTAGCAAGGGTAAGGCTGACCAATGGCAAGGAAGTAAATGCCTACATCCCGGGAGAAGGCCACAACCTTCAGGAGCACTCAATCGTAATGATCCGCGGTGGTCGTGTTAAAGACTTACCAGGTGTTCGTTACCATATTATCCGTGGAGCACTCGATACTTCAGGGGTTAATGGTAGAAACCAGAGAAGATCAAAATACGGTACAAAGCGTCCGAAAGCCAAGAAATAATAAGAAGTTAATAGTTAAGCTTTAACGAAATGAGAAAAGCAAAACCAAAAATAAGAATCATTCTCCCCGATCCAAGGTTTAACGATATACTTGTAACAAAGTTCGTTAACAACTTGATGTATGGCGGTAAGAAAAACTTAGCTTATGACATCTTCTATGATGCAATTGACATTATAAATGAAAAGCTGAAAGAAGATGGCGTTGAAATATGGAAAAAAGCATTAACCAATGTAACACCTAGTGTTGAGGTTCGTAGCCGTCGTATTGGGGGTGCAACTTTCCAGATTCCTTCAGAAATTCGCCCATCACGTAAAGCGTCGATTGGCATGAAGAACCTAATCAACTATGCACGTAGACGTAATGAAAAGACAATGGCTCAAAAGCTGGCATCTGAAATTATGGCTGCATACAAAGAAGAAGGTTCTGCATTCAAGAAGAAGGAAGATACTCACAGAATGGCAGAAGCTAACAAGGCTTTCTCGCATTTCAGATTCTAACACAGTATCTATTTTAGCAATAAAATAGCACAAGCAAATTTAAAATCATTATTCCTGTTTAATTTAAGGAATAGAAAAAATACCAATTATCAATGTCGGCAAAACTGAACTTTACAAGGAATATCGGGATTATGGCTCATATCGATGCTGGGAAAACCACAACGACTGAGCGCATATTGTATTATACCGGTATTAATTATAAAATCGGCGAGGTTCACGAAGGAGCCGCCACCATGGACTGGATGGTTCAGGAGCAAGAGAGAGGTATAACCATTACTTCTGCTGCAACAACTGTATTCTGGAGCTACAAAGGCGACAAATACAAATACAATATTATTGACACTCCGGGTCACGTTGACTTTACTGTTGAAGTAGAACGTTCTTTACGTGTTCTCGATGGTTCAATCGCTTTATTTTGCGCTGTTGGTGGTGTTGAACCACAGAGCGAAACTGTTTGGAAACAAGCAGACAGATATTTAGTTCCACGTATTTGTTTTATTAATAAAATGGATCGTGCCGGAGCTGATTTCTATGATGTTCTTGGCCAGATTAAAGAAAAATTAGGTGCTAATCCGGTTGCTTTGGCTTTACCGATTGGTGCTGAAGAAAATTTCCTGGGTGTCGTCGATCTTATCAAAATGAAGGCGTTCTATTTCGATGAAGCATCGAAAGGAATGAACGTAACTGAAGGTGAGATTCCAGCCGATATGGCAGAAGACGTTGAAATGTATCGCGGAAAACTAATTGAAGCTGTTGCTGAGCAAAGCGAAGATCTTCTCGAAAAATACATGATGGATCCAGAATCTATCACTGTAGATGAGATGATGGATGCTATTCGTAAGGCAACTGTTAAGATGGAGATTTTCCCAGTATTATGTGGCGCTTCGTTTAAGAATAAAGGTGTACAGATGTTATTAGACGCTGTTGCCGCTTTCCTACCTAGTCCAAATGATGTTGAAGGTATCACAGGTATCAATCCTGAAACTGAACTTGAAGAATTCCGTAGCGTTGATCCAAAAGGTAAATTCTGCGCATTGGCATTTAAGATTGCAACTGACCCATTTGTAGGTCGTATTGCTTTCTTCCGTGTTTATTCAGGTTCTCTGGATGCCGGATCATATGTTCTGAATACTACAACAGGTAAAAAAGAGCGTATCTCTCGTATTATGCAAATGCATGCTAACAAGCAAAATCCGCTTGATAGAATTGAAGCTGGTGATATAGGCGCAGCAGTTGGTTTTAAATCAATCAGAACCGGAGACACTTTATGTGATGAAAAGTTCCCGATTATCTTAGAATCGATGTCGTTCCCAGAACCGGTAATTGCACTTGCACTTGAGCCAAAAACAAAAGATGATGTTGATAAACTCGATAACGCACTTATTAAGCTTGCTGAAGAGGATCCAACATTTAAGGTACATACAGATCATGACAGTGGACAAACCATCGTTAGAGGTATGGGCGAATTACACCTTGAAATCATTGTTGACCGTTTAAGAAGAGAATTTAAAGTAGAAGTTAACCAGGGGGCACCTCAGGTAGCTTACAAAGAAGCAGTAAATTCAACTGTACAACATCGCGAAGTTTACAAAAAGCAGAGTGGTGGTAGAGGTAAATTTGCTGATATCATTTTTGAAATGGGTCCTGCTGAAGAAGGATTCAAGGGTCTACAATTTATTAATGAAGTGAAAGGTGGTAACATTCCGAAAGAATTTATCCCATCGGTACAAAAAGGTTTCGAAATGGCTATGTCAAACGGTGTTTTGGCAGGGTTCTCTTTGGAAAGCTTAAGAGTGGTACTGAAGGATGGTTCATTCCATGCTGTTGACTCTGATGCACTATCATTTGAATTGGCTGCCAAAATTGGATTTAAGGAAGCTGGTCGTAAGGCAAAATGTGTTCTTATGGAGCCTATCATGAAAGTTGAAGTTTTTGTTCCAGATGATTATGTAGGAGAAGTAACAGGCGATTTAAATAAACGTCGTGCTCTTGTAGAAGGAATCGAAGCAAAAATTAAAACACAAATCATAAAGGCAAAAGTTCCCCTTTCAGAAATGTTTGGTTATGTTACTACATTGCGTACGATAACTTCAGGACGCGGTTCATCAAGTATGGAATTTTCACACTATGCAGATGTTCCAAACAATATAGCTGAAGAGGTTATCAAGAAAGTAAAGGGTTTGTAATTTGAGCAACTATTAAAATAAAAGAACAGTGAGTCAGAGAATTAGAATCAAACTAAAATCGTACGATTTTAATCTGGTTGATAAGTCAGCAGAAAAAATCGTAAAAACCGTAAAGTCGACCGGTGCTGTCGTGAACGGGCCGATTCCTTTGCCCACCGATAAGAAGATCTACACAGTATTGAGATCAACTTTCGTTAACAAAAAGTCAAGAGAGCAGTTTCAACTTTGTACTTACAAAAGGCTTTTAGACATTTACAGCACTACGTCTAAAACCATTGATGCTTTAATGAAGCTTGAACTTCCAAGTGGAGTTGAAGTGGAAATCAAAGTATAATTAGGTACAAAGAGAGAACAAACTCGTAATATTTTTAATTGACATAAATCGCAAAAGAAAATGTCAGGAATTATTGGAAAAAAAGTAGGAATGACCAGTATTTTCGATGCCTCTGGTAAAAATGTGCCATGCACTGTAATCGAAGCTGGTCCGTGTGTAGTAACTCAAATCAAGACCATCGAGAATGATGGATATGAGGCGATTCAATTGGCTTATGGCGAGAAGAAGGAGAAGAATACTCCTGCTGCTTTAAAAGGTCACTTTGCAAAAGCAAATACTACACCAAAACAGTATGTAGCTGAATTTACCAATTTTGAAGATGACCACGGTCATGTACTAGGTTCAACACTTCAATCAGATTTATTCCAGGAGGGTGAATATGTTGATGTTGTAGGTATCTCAAAAGGTAAAGGTTTTCAGGGTGTTGTAGTTCGTCATAACTTTCAGGGTGTTGGCGGAGCGACTCACGGACAGCATAACAGATTGAGGCACCCCGGTTCTCTTGGAGCATCTTCTTACCCTTCACGTGTATTTAAAGGTATACGTATGGCTGGCCAAATGGGCAGCAAGAGAGTAAAAGTTGCAAACCTTCAAATATTAAAGGTTGTATCTGAGAAAAATCTGATCATAGTTAAAGGTTCTGTTCCAGGTCCCAGTGGTTCATTTTTAATTATTGAAAGATGGAGTTAACAGTATATAATATCAAAGGAGAAAATACGGGTAAAACCGTGACATTAAATGATGAAGTATTTAATGTTACTCCAAACAACCATGCTATCTATTTGGACGTAAAGCAGTATTTAGCAAACCAACGCCAGGGAACACATGACTCTCTCGAGAAGTCAACAATTTCTGGTAGTACCCGTAAGCTGAAAAAGCAAAAAGGAACTGGTGGTGCTCGTGCAGGAAGTATCAAATCTCCGCTTTTGCGTGGAGGAGCCCGCGTATTTGGCCCTCATCCCCGTGATTATCGTTTTAAGCTGAACATTAAATTGAAAAGGCTTGCACGTAAATCAGCACTCTCAACCAAAGCTCAAAGTAACAACATCGTTGTGCTAGAAGACTTCAATTTCGAAGCTCCAAGAACAAAGGCATTTGTTGATTTGCTAAAGAGTTTGAATCTAGCCGATAAAAAAACGATATTTGTTATTAGCGAAACAAATAAAAACGTATATTTGTCGTCCCGAAATTTGAGCCAAACTAGGCTTATAAAGGCTTCTAATTTAAATACTTATGACATTATGAATGCCAATAATTTGGTAATTGTTGAGAGCTCTATCAGTGAAATTGAAAAAGCTTTTGGTAATTAAATCATTCACTGTCAGACTAAAACGGTTATAAAAAATGAGCATCGTAATCAAACCGGTTATCACTGAGAAGATGACAGCCATGGGAGAAAAGCTGAATCGCTATGGTTTTATTGTGCAACGTAAAGCTAATAAGTTGCAGATAAAAAAAGCCGTAGAAGAGTTGTACGGCGTACAAGTTCAGGGAGTCAATACCATGGTTACTCCAGGAAAGGCCAAAACCCGCTACACAAAGAGCGGATTTATTAGCGGACAAACAAGTGCTCGTAAAAAAGCTATTGTTACGCTAAAAGAAGGTGAAACTATTGATTTTTATAGCAATATCTAATTAAATGGCTTTAAAGAAATTCAAACCGACAACATCAAGTCAACGCTTTAAGATCATAAGCGGATTTGATGAAATTACAGCCTCCACTCCGGAAAAAAGCTTGCTTCAACCTATAAGCAGGTCGGGTGGTAGGAATAATGAGGGTAAGATGACCATGCGCTATATTGGTGGTGGTCATAAGCAGATGTATCGTGTAATCGACTTTAAACGTGATAAGGAATTAGTTCCTGCAACGGTTAAATCTATTGAATACGATCCAAATCGTACTGCCCGTATCGCTCTGTTGGTTTATGCTGATGGTGAAAAACGCTATATCATCGCTCCTAATGGTCTGAAAGTAGGCCAGAAGGTTTCCTCGGGAAAAGGCGTGGCTCCCGAAATTGGTAATACTCTCTATCTGAGTGAAATTCCTTTCGGTACCTTAATTCACAATCTTGAGCTTAAACCAGATCAAGGAGGCAAAATCGTTCGTAGTGCCGGTACATCAGCGCAACTTATGTCGCGCGACGGTAAATACGCAATCGTAAGAATGCCTTCTGGAGAAACCCGTATGATTTTGCAGACATGCAAAGCCACTATCGGAATCGTTTCAAACGGAGACCATAGTCTTGAAATATCAGGTAAAGCTGGTCGTTCTCGTTGGCTCGGTCGTCGTCCACGTGTTCGTGGTGTTGTAATGAACCCTGTAGATCACCCAATGGGTGGTGGTGAAGGTAGAAGTTCGGGTGGACATCCGAGATCACGTAAAGGTATGCCTGCAAAGGGCTATAAGACCAGATCTCGTAAAAAAGACTCTAACCGTCTTATTATTGAAAGAAGGAAAAAGTAAATCGAATTAAAGCTTTAAACACATGAGTCGTTCACTTAAGAAAGGTCCGTTCGTTCACTATAAGCTCGAGAAAAAAGTACTTGAAGCGGTTGATTCTAAGAAAAAGGTTGTAATTAAGACCTGGTCACGCGCTTCAATGATTCTTCCCGATTTTGTGGGACAGACCATTGCCGTTCACAACGGGAATAAGTTCATTCCAGTATATGTTACCGAGAATATGGTAGGTCATAAGCTTGGTGAATTTGCGCCTACACGCAACTTCAGAGGTCATTCTGGAAGCAAGGATAAAGGTAAAAAATAAGAAACTCTAAGAAATAATGGGAGCTAGAAAACATATCAGCGCAGAAAAGAGAAAAGAGGCAAAGAAAAATGTAAGCTTTGCCGAGCTGAACAACTGCCCCACCTCTCCACGTAAAATGAGACTGGTAACCCAGCTTATTAGCGGAAAAGATGTGGTTACTGCTTTTGGTATTCTCAAACATACACCTAAAGAAGCAGGTGGTCGCCTTTATAAATTATTGCTTTCTGCTGTTAATAACTGGCAGGCAAAAAATGAAGGTGTTCGTTACGAAGACAGCAACCTATTCGTGAAAGAAGTTCAAGTAGATAGTGGTAGAATGCTGAAACGCATCTCGACTGCTCCTCAGGGACGGGCACACCGAATCAGGAAACGTTCAAATCACGTGACCCTTGTTGTCGATAGCAGAATTAAAGTTAATCAAGAGTAATCAGTTTTTAAACATTATAACGCATACTGTTTAATGGGACAAAAAGCAAATCCAATAGGTAACAGATTAGGGATCATCAGAGGATGGGACTCTAATTGGTTCGGCGGTAAGGGCTTCGATTTGAAGCTTGTAGAAGATGATAAAATTCGTAAATATCTGAATGCCCGTTTGGCAAAAGCAGGTATTTCAAGAATTATCATCGAACGCACCCTGAAGCTGGTAACAGTTACTATTAATACAGCTCGTCCCGGTATCATCATAGGAAAAGGTGGCCAGGAAGTAGATAAGCTGAAGGAAGAATTAAAGAAGATTACAGGTAAAGAAATCCAGATCAATATTTCTGAGATTAAGCGTCCAGAAATAGATGCTGTTATCGTAGCCGCTGCAATTGCTAAACAGATCGAGGGACGTATCTCTTATCGTCGTGCTATTAAGACCAGTATTGCTTCTGCAATGCGAATCGGAGCCGAAGGTATTAAGGTACAGATAAGTGGTCGTTTAGGAGGCGCTGAAATGGCTCGTAGAGAACAGTATAAAGAAGGACGTACACCTTTGCATACTCTTCGTGCAGACATTGACTATGCTTTGGGAGAAGCTCATACTACCTATGGTCGCATAGGTGTAAAAGTCTGGATTTGTAAAGGTGAAATTTATGGTAAAGTGGACTTGGTTCCAAGTACCGAAAATACTGCCAACAAAAACAGCAAGAGTAATTCAGGCCAAGCACCAAGAGGTGGTAAGCCAAATAGCGGTGGTCGTAATCGTAATAACAACAATAGCAACAACCGCAACAGAAGATAAACGATAAGTTATCGTAACACCTTTTAATACTGATCAAGAATGTTACAGCCTAAGAAAACTAAATATAGGAAGCAGCAAAAGGGCAAAATGAAGGGTAATACCAAGCGTGGGGCAGAATTGGCTTTCGGGTCATTTGGCTTAAAAACCTTGGAAGAAGCTCTTCTTACTGGTCGTCAGATCGAGGCTGCCCGTCAGGCTCTTTCACGTTACATGAAACGTGAAGGTCAGGTTTGGATCAAGATCTTCCCTGACAAACCGATAACTAAAAAGCCTGCCGAAGTTCGTATGGGTAAGGGTAAGGGTGCTCCAGAGTACTTTGTAGCCCGCATATCGCCAGGCAGAATTCTCTTTGAAGCTGAAGGAGTTCCTTTGGAGATAGCAAAAGAAGCCTTAAGGCTTGCTGCTCAAAAGCTCCCAGTTCAAACTAAGTTTATTGTTCGTAGAGATTACGTTGAAGAAACAATTTAAGGAAAAGGATGAAACCACAAGTTATTAGAGAGCTTTCAACCAAGGACCTCGGCGAACGCCTGGAGGAGGAAAAGAAGCAGCTCGCTCGTTTAAAAATAAACCATGCTGTTTCACCACTTGACAACCCTACTAGGATTAAAGCTGTACGTAGAGATATCGCACGTATGACCTTTGAACTTTGCAACAGGACAAAAGTACAAGCAGCAAAAAATGACAACCAGTAATCTTTAAACGATGGAAGAAAGAAATTTAAGGAAAGAGAAAACAGGGGTTGTAGTCAGCAATAAGATGGATAAAACCATCATTGTACAAGTTGAGCGCCGGGTAAAACACCCAAAGTATGGAAAATTCGTAAAGAAAACTTCCAAGTTTGCTGCTCACGATGACAAGAATGACTGCAACATTGGAGACACTGTTCGCATCAGCGAAACCAGGCCTCTGAGTAAAACTAAATGTTGGAGATTAGTTGAAATCACTGAAAGAGTTAAGTAATTATGATACAGCAAGAATCACGTTTAGCTGTTGCTGATAATAGCGGTGCAAAAGAAGTTCTTTGCATACGCGTATTAGGCGGGACAAAAAAGAAATATGCCTCAGTCGGTGATCGAATCATCGTTGCTGTGAAAAACGCTATTCCTTCAGGAAACGTTAAAAAAGGCTCTGTTGCAAAGGCGGTGGTTGTTAGAACCAAAAAAGAAATTCGCAGAGCTGATGGCTCGTATATTCGTTTCGACGATAATGCAGTCGTTCTGTTGAATAGTGCCGGAGAAATGAGCGGTACACGTATCTTTGGGCCAGTAGCCCGTGAATTACGTGAAAAACAATTTATGAAGATTGTTTCACTAGCACCTGAAGTGCTTTAACCAATCAACCTTTTACCATTATGAGCACGAAATTACATATCAAAAAAGGGGATAACATCATGGTTATCGCTGGCGATTCAAAAGGTAAACAGGGCAGAGTTCTCGAAGTACAAATCGAAAAAGAACGCGCAATCGTTGAAGGCGTAAATCTTATTTCGAAACATACTAAACCCAATGCCAAAAGCCCACAGGGTGGTATTGTGAAAAGAGAAGCTCCTATCCATGTAAGTAACCTGATGCTGATTGATGCTTCGGGAAAACCCAGCAGAAAAGCTAAAATAATTAAAAAATAATCAGGGGAGGCTAAGAACCAATGAGTTATACAACAAGACTTAAGGAAAAATACGCCAACGAGATCCAAAAGGCTTTACAGGAAAAGTTCCAGTATAAAAGCCCAATGGAAGTTCCAAGACTCGTTAAAATTAGCGTAAACCAAGGATTAGGTGCAGCAATTGCCGATAAGAAATTAATCGAATCTGCTGTAACAGAAATGACGAACATTACAGGTCAGAAAGCTGTTACTACCAAATCTAGAAAGGATATTTCTAACTTTAAGCTACGTAAGGGAATGCCTATCGGTGTTCGCGTTACTTTGCGCAAAGACAGAATGTATGAATTTTTAGATCGTTTGGTTGCAGTATCTCTACCTCGTGTACGTGACTTCCGTGGAATCAATGAGAAAGGTTTTGACGGACGTGGAAACTATACACTTGGTGTTCAGGAGCAAATCATTTTTCCTGAAATTAACATCGACAAGATTGCTAAGATTAGTGGTTTGGATATCACTTTTGTTACAACAGCAAAAACTGACCAAGAGTGTCTAGCTTTACTGAAAGAATTTGGTTTACCATTCAAAAATCAAAATCAAAATCAACAATAATTTATGGCTAAGGAATCAATTAAAGCGAGAGAAGTTAAACGTAAAAAGCTAGTAGATAAATACGCAGCTAAACGTGAAGAACTGAAAGCTGCAGGTGACTATGTTGGTTTGCAGAAGCTTCCAAAAAACTCATGCCCAGTAAGATTACACAACCGTTGTAAACTAACCGGCAGACCTAAAGGATACATGCGTCAATTTGGTGTATCTCGTATTGACTTCAGATTTATGGCTCTTAACGGATTAATTCCAGGAGTTACAAAAGCGAGCTGGTAATTTATTATCTTTGCAGCTTTTATTGGAGTATTGAATAATGTTTTTAATTACAAATCACATAATCGTTTCATCATTGTATGGTTACTGATCCTATTGCAGATTATCTGACAAGAATAAGGAATGCCGTGATGGCCAACCACCGGGTTGTAGAAATTCCTGCATCTAGAATCAAGAAGGAGATGACCAAAATTCTTTTTGATCAGGGTTACATTCTTAACTACAAATTTGAAGATGATTCCATTCCAGGAATTATCAAAATTGCGTTAAAATTTCATCCTGTAAGTAAGATGCCAGCTATTAACACGCTCATCCGTGTTAGTAAGCCAGGTTTACGTAAATACGTAAATCACGAAAAGCTCCCACGAGTATTAAATGGTCTCGGAATTGCCATCCTTTCGACTTCACAAGGTATTATGACCGAAAAGGAAGCCCGTAAGAGAGGTATTGGCGGTGAAGTATTATGTTACATCAGCTAAAAAGGGAGGCTTAAATTATGTCAAGAGTAGGAAAATTACCTATCGAGATTCCAGCGGGAGTACAGGTTACAGTCAGTGATAAGAATCTGGTAACCGTTAAGGGAAAACTGGGCGAACTTTCGCAGCAAGTAGACCCAAGTATTAGTATTAAAATTGAAAGTTCTACCATCACCGTTGAACGTCATACCGACCAGAAGCGCCATCGTGCTTTGCATGGTTTGTACCGTGCATTAATTGCCAATATGGTAAAGGGCGTTTCGGAAGGATTCAAAGTTGTTCAAGAATTGGTGGGTGTTGGATATAAAGCCAGTGCAACCGGACAAGTTCTGGAACTAGCACTCGGCTACTCGCACAATATTTTTATTGATTTGCCTGTAGAGATAAAGGTTGAAACGCTTACTGAGCGTGGTAAGAACCCTATCATTACGCTAACTTCTCATGATAAGCAACTACTGGGACAAGTAGCGGCCAAAATCCGCTCACTTCGTAAACCCGAACCATATAAAGGTAAAGGTATCCGCTTCCTTGGTGAAGTTATTCGCAGGAAAGCTGGTAAGTCAGGTGATAAGAAATAATGTTCAAATTATTAATTCCTTAGTAGGATGGCTATCAAGAAAATTAAAACAAATAGAGAATACAGAAGGTCCCGTATCAAGCTCAGAATTAAGAAGGTTGTTAACGGTACCAATGAGCGTCCACGCCTAACGGTATTCCGCAGCAATAAGCAAATCTACGTACAGGTTATTGATGATGCCGCAGGTCGTACTCTTGTTTCAGCTACGTCGAAAGTTGAGGCAATTGCTAATAATAAAGTAACCAAGATTGAACAAGCTCGTTTGGTAGGTCGTCTTATTGCAGAACGTGCTATTGAAGCAGGTATTAACACTGTAGTATTTGATCGAAACGGATATTTGTATCATGGCAGAGTAAAATCATTGGCCGAAGCAGCCAGAGAGGGAGGCCTTAAATTCTAATCATTATGCCAAACGTAAACATCAAAAGAGTAAAATCAAGCGAAATAGAGTTCAAGGATAAACTTGTAGCTATTAATCGCGTAACGAAGGTTACTAAAGGAGGTAGAACCTTCACTTTTTCAGCAATTGTGGTTGTTGGAAATGAAAATGGCGTAGTGGGTCACGGCCTTGGTAAAGCCAAGGAAGTAACGGCTGCTATTGCTAAAGGAATCGATGACGCTAAAAAGAATCTTATAAAGGTTCCTATTCATAAAGGCACTATTCCTCACGAACAATATGGAAAATATAGCGGCGCTTTAGTATTTCTAAAACCAGCTGCACCTGGAACAGGTGTAATCGCCGGTGGTGCTATGCGTGCTGTCCTTGAAAGCGTTGGCGTGAAAGATGTGTTAGCAAAGTCTAAAGGATCATCTAATCCTCATAGTGTAGTTAAAGCTACCATGAATGCTTTGATGCTTCTGAGAGATCCTCAAACTATCGCACAGTTACGCGGTGTAGGAATTGATAAAGTGTTTAATGGTTAATCCTCAAATTCTTGGAACGATGAAACAGTTAAAAATCACACAAGTTAAGAGTGGTATTGGCCATCCTGACCGTCAAAAGAGAACGCTAAAAGCTTTAGGGTTTAAGAGAAATAATCAAACCATCGAAGTAACAGCGACTCCTCAAATTTTAGGAATGATTGCTAAGGTTAATCATCTTATTACAATCACAGAGATTTAAGGTAATAATTATTTACAACGATAAATAATCTAAAAGATATTATGGAGTTACATAATCTTGAACCTGCAGAAGGATCATTAAAAAGCTCAAAACGCATCGGACGTGGCCAGGGATCTGGTAGAGGTGGTACTTCAACACGTGGTCATAAAGGAGCTCAATCAAGATCGGGTTATAGTCGCAAACTAGGATTCGAAGGCGGTCAGATGCCTTTGGTTCGTCGCGTACCTAAATTCGGTTTTAAGAATCCTGGCCGAGTTGAATACCACTGCATTAATCTTGATGTTATTCAACAATTAGTTGAAGAATTAAATTTGAATGCTATTGACGTAAATACGTTAATTGAACACGGTCTTGCTTCAAAAAGGCAATTGGTAAAGGTGTTGGGTCGTGGGGTATTAAACCGTAAGATTGATGTCACTGCTCATGCATTCTCCGCATCTGCTCTGAAGTCTATTGAATCAAACGGTGGCGTTGCCACAAAAATCTAACGGTCAATGAAACGGCTAATCCAAACTATTCAGAACATCTACAAAATAGAAGAGCTACGTAAACGTATCTTCTATACCCTTGGTATTGTATTAATTTACCGCCTTGGTGCTCATGTTGTTCTTCCTGGAGTTGATCCAGAAATGCTGGCTAATTTAAGAAATCAGTCAAATAGTGGATTGTTAGGGCTACTAAACATGTTTTCAGGTGGAGCATTTGCGAATGCTTCCATCTTTGCATTGGGTATTATGCCTTACATCTCTGCTTCCATCGTAATTCAATTACTTGGAATGGCTGTTCCTTATTTTCAGAAGCTTCAAAAAGAAGGAGAAAGCGGAAGAAAGAAAATCAATCAGATTACTCGTTGGTTAACGGTTGTCGTTGTTGGTTTTCAGGCACCTGGTTATATTGCTAACCTAGTTAGTCAATTACCCAGCAATGCTATCTATCCTTTTGATCCGGGAATGACATCTCCACCTCTTTTCTTCTGGATCTCATCTGTAGTAACGCTTATTTCAGGTACTATGTTTGTGATGTGGCTTGGAGAAAGAATAACGGATAAGGGTATTGGTAATGGTATCTCTTTGATTATCATGATCGGAATTATAGCTCGTTTACCGTTTGCTCTTTTCTCTGAACTTACTTCTCGTGTTGAACAAAAAGGTGGTGGACTAGTAATCTTCCTCATTGAAATAGCTGTTCTTGTAATGGTTGTTTTGATGTGTATTCTTCTTGTTCAAGGTACACGTAGAATACCTGTACAATATGCTAAAAGAATTGTTGGTAACAAACAATATGGTGGCGTTCGTCAATACATTCCACTAAAAGTTAATGCAGCAGGTGTAATGCCTATCATTTTTGCACAAGCAATCATGTTTTTGCCATTGACTTTTGCTGGGTTCTCACATAGTGAGGGTGTATCATGGTTTACTGCTACATTTACTGATATCAATAGTTTTTGGTATAACTTTACTTATGCAATATTAATCGTAGTCTTTACGTATTTTTATACTGCAATTACTATTCAGCCAAAACAAATGGCTGAAGACATGAAAAAGAATGGGGGATTTATTCCCGGGGTAAAACCTGGAAAGAAGACAGCAGAGTTTATTGACGATGTAATGTCTAAAATCACCCTGCCTGGGTCATTATTTCTCGCATTGGTTGCAATTATGCCCGCATTAGTTCGTATTACTGGTGTAAGTAGCCAGTTTGCGCAATTCTACGGTGGTACTTCTCTTCTTATTTTAGTTGGTGTTGTTTTAGATACCCTACAACAAGTTGAGAGTCATTTACTGATGCGTCATTATGAAGGTCTGACAAAATCAGGTCGTATTAAAGGACGTAATGCATACCCGGTTGCCGGATATTAATAACAAATTGTTCAATGATTGAACTCAAAACTACCGAAGATATAAGCCGTTTACGGCAAAGTTCTTTACTTGTTGGAAAAACATTGGCTGAAGTAGCCAGGCATATTAAGCCTGGCATTCAGACCAAGGATTTGGACCTGATTGCTGAAGAGTTTATCCGCAGTAATGGTGCCTTACCCGCTTTTAAAGGTTATGGGGGATTTCCCGCAACTTTATGCATTTCAGTTAATGATGAAGTTGTTCACGGATTCCCCAGTAAAAGAGTTTTAAAAGACGGTGATATTGTTTCTGTTGACTGTGGAACAATTTTGGATGGTTTTTATGGTGATTCAGCCTATACATTTGCTGTAGGTGAAATCAGTGAAGAGGTTCAGAATTTATTAACTCGGACAAAAGAGTCTCTCTACCTCGGTATAGAAAAGGCTGTTGCTGGAAACCGTTTAGGTGATATAGGATATGCCATACAAACATATACTGAGTCGTTTGGATATGGGGTGGTTCGTGATCTGGTTGGGCATGGAATAGGTAAGCGGCTGCATGAAAAACCTGAAGTGCCTAATTATGGTAAACGTGGAACTGGAATGATACTACAGGAAGGGATGGTAATCTGTATAGAGCCCATGATCAACCTTGGTAAAAAGTCAATTGTTCAGGAAGCTGACGGTTGGACAATTCGTACCAGTGACAGAAAGCCTTCTGCTCATTTTGAACATGAGATTGCGATTGGAAAAGATAAAGCTGACATATTGTCGAGTTTTGAGGAAATCGAAAAAGTGTTGAACAAAAATTAAATAACCGGTAAATTAATGGCTAAACAAGCATCAATTGAACAAGATGGTGTTGTAATCGAATCTTTAGGGAACGCAATGTTCCGAGTTGAATTGGAAAATGGACATGTGATAACTGCTCATATTTCAGGTAAAATGAGGATGCACTACATCAAAATTTTACCAGGAGATAAGGTTAAAGTTGAAATGTCTCCTTACGATTTGAGTAAAGGCCGAATTTCGTTCAGATATAAATAATTAAATGACGCTTAAAAAACAGCAAAATGAAAGTTAGAGCATCAATTAAGAAAAGAACTCCAGATTGCAAGATCGTTCGCCGCAAAGGGGTATTGTACGTGATTAATAAAAAGAATCCTAAGTACAAGCAAAGACAAGGGTAATTAATAATATAATTTCAGATTTCATAATATGGCACGTATTGCAGGTATTGACTTACCGAAAAATAAAAGAGGTGAAATCGGCTTAACCTACATTTACGGAATCGGTCGCACTAGCGCCCAAAAGATTCTGAGCGAAGCAGGTGTTGATTTTAATAAAAAAGTGCAAGATTGGGACGATGAGGAGCAAAATCGTATTCGTACAATCATTAACGATACTTTTAAAGTAGAAGGAGCACTTCGTTCTGAAGTTCAGATGAGCATCAAGCGACTGATGGATATCGGTTGCTACCGTGGAATCCGCCACCGTGTTGGACTGCCAGTTCGTGGTCAATCGACCAAGAACAATGCACGTACTCGCAAAGGAAGGAAAAAGACTGTTGCTAACAAGAAGAAAGCACCGAATAAAGGATAATTAAGGTAATTTCAAAATTGGTTGAAATAATCAGCACATGGCAAAAAGCACCAAAACACAATCAAAAAAGAGAGTTGTAAAAGTAGAGCCTGTAGGTAAAGCTTATGTAACAGCTTCTTTCAATAACATTATTATCTCTCTTACGAATAATGCAGGTCAAGTTATTTCATGGGCTTCTGCAGGTAAGATGGGTTTTAAAGGGTCGAAAAAGAATACTCCATATGCAGCTCAAATGGCAGCAACAGACTGTTCAAAAACTGCTTATGACCTTGGCTTACGCAAGGTGAAGGTATTTGTAAAAGGACCGGGTTCTGGACGTGAGTCTGCAATTCGTACTTTGCATACCACAGGTATTGAGGTTACTGAAATTCAGGATATCACCCCATTACCTCATAACGGTTGCCGCCCACCCAAGCGTAGAAGGGTATAACACTTTGTGAAAAGTGTTGAAAATTCGTTATTAAGTATTTATTTTAGGTAAAAAATAATAAAGTATGGCAAGATATATTGGCCCGAAGTCAAAGATCGCCAGAAAGTTCAAAGAACCAATCTACGGTCACGATAAAAACTTTGAAAAGAGAAGTTATCCTCCCGGACAACATGGGCAGGCGCACAAGCGTAAAAAAATGTCAGAATATGGTACTCAGCTTATGGAGAAACAAAAAGCTAAGTATACATATGGTATTTTGGAACGTCAGTTTAAAAATATCTTCTCTAAGGCTGCAAGAAAAGCAGGTATCACAGGTACAAACCTTTTGAAATTAATCGAGGCTCGCCTTGATAATGTGGTTTATCGCCTTGGTATAGCTCCAACACGTGCAGCTGGACGTCAGCTTGTTTCTCATCGTCACGTAACTGTAAATGGAAAAGTTGTAAACATTCCATCTTATGAACTTCGTCCTGGTGATACTATCGGTGTAAGAGAGAAATCTAAATCACTTGAAGTAATCGTAAATTCGCTGGCTTCTCGTAGCAATCAATTTCCTTGGTTGGAATGGGATGGTTCATCAATGGTGGGTAAGTTTGTAAGCTTCCCAGAGCGTGAGGATATTCCTGAAAACATCCATGAGCAATTAATTGTGGAATTGTATTCAAAGTAATAAAATTACTTATTTTTATCAGTCAGCAATTACCAATTCAAAGAACATCATATTTATGGCAATTTTAGCATTTCAAAAGCCGGAAAAAGTCATCATGCTAGAAAGCGATGATTTCAAAGGCGTGTTTGAATTCAGGCCGCTCGAGCCAGGTTTCGGAATAACAATTGGAAATGCCTTAAGGCGAATATTGTTATCCTCTCTGGAAGGGTATGCTATTACATCTGTCAGGATTGAAGGAGTTGAGCAGGAGTTTTCATCTATTAAAGGTGTGATCGAAGATGTAACAGATATCATTCTGAATCTAAAGCAAATTCGTTTCAAACGCCAGTTAGAAGGCGAAACTACCGAAAAAGCTCACATCGTGATCGCTGGTCAGGATACCTTCAAAGCAGGCGATTTAAATAGGTTTCTCTCTACTTTCGCGGTTTTGAACCCTGATCTGGAGATCTGCCATATGGATCCTTCAGTTAAACTGACTTTGGAGATCAGTGTCGATAAAGGTAGAGGATACGTTCCAGCCGATGAAAATAGGGTTTTGAATGCTCCTGTCAACACAATATTTATCGATTCAATTCATACCCCGATAAAGAACGTTAAGTTTGCTATTGAGAACTATCGCGTAGAACAGAAAACAGACTACGAGAAACTAGTGCTCGATATTCAAACTGACGGATCAATTCAACCTAAAGAAGCATTAAAAGAATCTGCAAAAATTCTGATTCAACATTTCATGCTTTTCTCTGATGAAAAGATCTCTATCGACAATGAAGAAAAAACCGTAACTGAGGAGTTTGACGAAACTTCGTTACACATCAGACAACTTCTCAAAACTAAGCTTGTTGATATGGACTTGTCTGTGCGCGCGCTTAATTGTTTGAAGGCTGCCGATGTAGAAACCCTTGGTGATTTGGTTGCATTTAATAAAAACGATCTGTTGAAATTCCGTAACTTCGGTAAAAAATCTCTTACAGAACTTGAAGAGCTTGTTAAATCTAAGGGTTTGGAGTTTGGAATGAATGTTGCAAAATATAAATTAGATAAGGAATAATCGCAATGAGACACAGAAAAGGATTCAATCACTTAGGAAGAACCAGCGCCCATCGTCAAGCGATGTTGTCGAACATGGCGTCTTCTCTCATTCTGCATAAACGCATTACAACTACTCTTGCTAAGGCTAAAGCTTTACGTTCATACGTTGAGCCCTTAATCACGAAGTCAAAGGATACTTCTACTCATTCACAACGTACTGTATTTAGCTATCTTCAAAACAACGATGCAGTTCACGAACTGTTTTATGTTGTTTCTGGTAAGATCGTAAATCGTGCAGGTGGATATACTCGTATTCTTAAAACTGGAATCCGTCAAGGAGATAGTTCAGAAATGTGTATTATGGAGCTTGTTGACTTTAATACTACTTACAATGTAGTTAAGGAAAAGGAAACAAAAACTGTTAAAACACGTCGTGGTACTCGTAAAAAAGAAACTGCTACTGTAGCTCCTGTTGCTGAAAAAGCTCCAGAAGCTAGTGAAACTACTCCAGAAGGTAGTTCCAACGAATAAATAACCATCTTATATGGGAACACGGTGGAGGATAAAGTAATTTACTTTGTCCTCTTTTCGTGTTATTTAAAAAGTGCACTCAACTTTTCAGCACATTTGTTGTTTTATCTCTTTACCTTTAAAAGGTGAATTATATTTTGTGTAATCTTTTAAAACATATAAAATGGGTTCAATTGCAAATGTTTTCGCACGTCAAATCCTCGATTCAAGAGGAAATCCAACCGTTGAAGTCGATGTAGTCACTTCTAACGGCGTTTTGGGAAGAGCTGCTGTTCCATCAGGCGCTTCTACAGGTGTTCATGAGGCTGTCGAATTGCGAGATGAAGACAAGAGCCTTTATCTAGGAAAAGGGGTCTTAAATGCGGTGCATAATGTAAATACGGTCATCAACGAAGAGGTGAGGGGACTGGATGTTACAGATCAGAACGAAATAGATCGTAAAATGATAGAGCTTGACGGTACCTCTAATAAGGGTAAGTTAGGTGCGAATGCTATTTTGGGCGTTTCTTTAGCCTGTGCTCATGCTGCAGCTCAGGAAACCAATCAATATTTATTCCGTTATGTGGGAGGTGTTAATGCCAATACACTTCCAATACCAATGATGAATATCATCAATGGAGGTTCGCATGCAGATAATTCTATCGATTTTCAGGAATTTATGATCATGCCTGTCGGTGCAAAATCATTTAGCGAAGCTATTCGAATGGGTGCTGAGGTTTTTCATAACTTGAAATCAGTATTGAAAAAAGCTGGATATTCTACTAATGTTGGTGATGAAGGTGGTTTTGCTCCCAACCTGAAATCTAATGAAGAGGCTGTTCAGGTAATTCTACAAGCTATAGAAAAGGCAGGCTACAAACCAGGTGCTGATGTATGTTTAGCACTCGATCCTGCTTCATCAGAATATTATATTGCAGATGAAAATGTGTATCATTTACACAAATCAACTGGGGATAAATTAACACCTGCTCAAATGGTCTCTTATTGGAAAGAATGGTGTGATAAGTATCCAATTATTTCAATTGAAGATGGGATGGCTGAAGATGACTGGACAGGGTGGAAGTTGATGACTGACGCGTTGGGTAAGACTGTTAATCTGGTTGGGGATGATTTATTTGTTACCAATTCTAAACGTCTACAGATGGGAATAGATCAGGGTGTAGCAAACTCAATTCTTGTAAAAGTTAATCAAATAGGTACTTTAACAGAGACTATTGATGCTGTAAATCTTGCATATCGTCATTCTTATACAGCTATTATGAGCCATCGTTCAGGTGAAACCGAAGATACCACTATTGCTGATTTGGCAGTTGCATTAAATACAGGTCTTATAAAAACCGGATCGGCCAGTCGTACAGATAGAATTGCAAAATATAATCAACTACTTCGTATTGAAGAGATACTTGGCGATAATGCAAAATATCTCGGAAAACAATTTAAGTATGTAAGATAATTTCATGAAGATAATGTAAATGAATTAATTCGTTATCAATAAAAAAAGCTGATCTAATGGGGTCAGCTTTTTTTATTGATAAGATATTTTGAATGGAATAGTCGAAATGAAATATTCTATTTGTAATAACTGACTCTCTTTTTTTGTTTATTGCTAGTTGGGACAGGGAAGCTATTCGTATATGAATGAGCAGCCCCCGATGGTGTTGTATAGTTTTCCCAAACCCATGGGTGCATTAGTAATTGATATCTTCCTGGTTTGACTTCGGTTGGCTTCCCAATCCATGAAGGTATACTGTTGTCACTTAAATAGATGAGGTGTTCAGCAATCCAACTATTGTAAGTGTCAAATTCATATGCACCACTTCGAAGTAAAGAGAGCTGGTCTAGGACTACTGCATTGTTTAATACGGTATTGATGTTAACCTTGCTACCATGTGAAGCATAGTACTTTGCTTTTAAGCCTGTTGCTTTTTCCCATTTGGCATTGTAAGCTTTTAGAATCTCTATTAGTTTCGTATTCATCTGCTTGAGGTGTAGCGTATCTACACTTTTAGCGATGATCTCAGTGCCGAGCCCATGACTATCACTGATCTTTTTTACCTCATAATATTTGTCAAATAATTCTTTTAATTCGTATGGGTCTTTGTTTTTCCATGAAGGATTAGCATTTGCAATGTATAAATCATTGGCTGAAATATGAGGTTGCACATCTACGGTATCCTGATTTAAACTAGCGATAAACTTAAGATATTGTAGTTGAAGACCTGAATCATATTCTTCAGTAGGATCTTCATACATTACAAAATAAGTAGCAGCCCTACTTCCGATAAAATATTTTTCAACTTTATTTGCATTGACACCGCCATCTATATCGCGGGAGTGGATGTCATGACGTATAACAATTAGTTTTTCCGGCAATTTTGACTTATCCGATTTGTAGAATTTGTCAAAATCCCAAAATACAAACCCTTCTTTTTTAAGGGTTTCAATAAAATTGAAATACACGGGGATTCCAAATTTAGCTTTAATCGCTGCTTCATCTATTTTCTGCTTCGGCTTACTAACCGGGGGGGTCGCTTCGGCAGCTTTGTCACAACTCAGTGATGTAAACAGGATTAGTCCTGTTAATAACGTTTTTAATCGTACAAACATTTGTGGCTTTTTTTCTCAATTACAAAAATAACGTTAAAAGGTATTACAGTCCCTCATATTTTAAAAATATTTAATAATAAAATTGTGATAAAAGAAATTAGTATTAATATTTTAATCTAACGATCTTGTTTTGATGTACGTTTTTATTACAAAAATAAATTGAATTTACTTTTTTATTATGAAGAAAAGGTGTAATCACCAATAGTGATGTGATTTCGCATTATTTCCTGTCGAATAAAAATTATACAATGATTCTTAGAAGTAGAATGTTGAAAAAATCTTCATTAATAGAAAATCCCGATTTTTCGGGACTAGGAAAATCGGGATTATAAGGCGAAAAGTTATGCTAAGTAAGAAAAGTACACCTGTCTGGGGAACAGTCCCGAAGGAAGGAAAGCGTTAAGTTACCTTAATACGACTTCTGGTTTAATAGATTCGTTTACATAAATTTTTAATCCTTCTTTTGCACATGCTGGACAAGAAGCATGTTTTTCTGAGTACTCATAACCACATCTCTTGCAACGAAAAAATTGTAAGTGGGTTTCTAGTTTTTTTGCAGAGGATAGTACAACAATTAAGGCTACAAGGGGTGTTAATAAAACAGCAATGTGAAAAGCCCTTTGCGACCCTACTTTTCTGTGTTTTGCTTTGGCTGCTACCCAAAAGCAAGCTAATAAATAAACGACTGAGAAAAGCATTGGAATGATCATAGCATTGCATTTAAATTATACAGAATATAGATCTGATATTTCACTCACCAAAAATATACTAAAAAAAACGACAAAGAAAGAAAAAATATACTTATTGTATGAACCCCCCCTTTTTCATGATGAAGCCACTTTTTGACTATTTTCAAAATGGGGTAAATCGAATTTAATTGAAAAGGAGAACTTGGCTGAAAAATAATCTCCAGTGTGTGTTAATTATATGTAGATCAATACTCTATTGACTCTAAAAGCTTGATTTGGTCTGCAGGAATAGGGAATTCCATATTCTTTTCTCCGAACGAAATGACGCATGTTCTATTTCTTCGGTTTACACGTGTTAAGTATTTGATATTGATGATGATGGATCTGTTTATTCTGAAAAAGTTAGTTGGAGGCAATTCTTCTTCCATCTGTCCCAAGCTTTGTGTTACGATTTCCTGGGTGCCATTTGTTAGATATATTTTGGAGTAGTTTCCATCAGCATCTAAGTATAGAATATCCGAAAAGTTGAGCATAACAAAACCAGATCTGGTATTGAAACGCTTTTTTCTGAAATTATCATTTATTACAACTAGCAAATTATCTATCTTATCACCAATCCCGGTTTTTGGTTTGGTAGCTGTAAAACGAGTAATCGTTTCGTGTAGCTCTTCTTCGTTGATCGGTTTTAGTAAATAGTCAAAAGCAGCATGTTTTACAGCTTGTATCGCATACTGATCATAGGCAGTCACAAAAACAATATGTGATTTAATATTTAAATTACGTAGTGCAATAGCTAGTTCAAATCCATTTTTCTTAGGCATTTGGATATCAAGGAAAATAAGATCAGGAGGATTTAATAGTATAAATGCAATAGCTTCATCTACACCATTTAATTGTGCAGTTACCGTAATGTTTTCATAATCTTCGAGTAGAGCAGTTAATAAATCTCTTGCTTCAGATTCATCATCGACAATAATAGCCTTAATTGTTTCTTCCATCCGGCAAATTTTAAAGAAATAAGTTTTTGTAGTTCGGAGAGTACTGTTTTAGCGTTTCAAAAGTAAGGTGAACTCTTTTAATTTGCAAGTGTTTGGTTTGAATTATAATTGCAAGTGCTATTTTTACTTTCTTTGGCTTATGATTTCAAAAATCAAAATGATCCTTTTATTTAATTAATGTATCTGAAAATATGATAAATGAACATACCGTTTGGGGCGAGATTGGAAAGCTGAGTATACTTCTTTCCTTCTTTATGGTGCTTTTTTCTGCTATTATATTCGGGTTTGGGCATATTTTGAAAGCCGGGGATGACAAAAAGAGATTTATTCGTACCGGAAAGATTAGCTATTTAATTCATGTAATCGCATTGGGTGTATCTTCGTCCGTTTTAGTATATATTATTTTTCATCACTATTTCGAATATGCTTATGTCTGGAAGTATTCTTCAGTCTTAATGCCATTAAAATATACGATTGCTTGTTTTTGGGCAGGACAAGAAGGTAGTTTCTTATTATGGGGGGTATTCCAATCTGTTTTAGGTGTAGTTGTTTTATTTACAGCAAAAAAGATGCAATCAAGCCTGATGGCAATAATTGCATTGGTCCAGACAACATTATTATCATCATTATTAGGTTTGCATATTGGATCATTGCATATTGGATCCAGCCCATTTCTATTACTTCGTAATTTACCTGAGAACATAGGAAATACCTTCTTTCATAATGCTAATTATCTTTCGCTTATAAAAGATGGAATGGGTTTGAATCCATTGTTAGAGAACTATTGGATGGTAATACATCCTCCTATTTTATTTCTTGGATATGCAGCTGCCTTGATACCATTTGTATATGCGATAGCTTCTTTGTGGGAAGGTGAGTATCGCGAGTGGTTACAATCAGGGATACGCTGGATACTGTTCGCCATATTAACACTCTCTACCGGGATATTATTAGGTGGTGCATGGGCTTATGAATCGTTAACATTTGGAGGCTTCTGGGCTTGGGACCCTGTTGAGAATGCCTCATTTGTTCCCTTATTGTTTTTGATCGCCTCGCTTCATTTATTACTAATTGTATATCGAAAAGGAGCACATCACTTCTTTGCCTATTTCTTTACTATCATCTCGTATGTGCTGGTTTGGTATGCTTCTTTTCTGACTCGGAGTGGTATTCTGGGACAAACTTCTGTTCATGCTTTTGGAAATGATGGTCTCTCGGTTCATTTAGTGGTCATAACCCTGCTTATTCTAGTCGGTGGACTCTCTTTTCTTGCCTATCGATATAGGGTGCTTGCGTCATCCTCAAAACTTAAAACATCCTTTACCGTCGATTTTTTAATGTTGATAGGTTCTTTGGTCTTGTCGCTTTCAGCCTTCCAAATCTCGTTTACTACCTCAATTCCTGTTTGGAACAAGCTTTTTGATTTGCATGTAGCCCCTCCTTTAAATGTGACCGGCTTTTATAACTATTGGCAGACTCCTTTTGCATTTATCGTATTGATGTTGATTGCATTGTCACAATTGAAATTAGTGAAATCCACAAGTGTAAATATATACAAACGCACACGATACACCCTTATAGCATTAGCTTGTTTTTGTTTGAGTACTACATTGTTTTTTGGTTTATGGATGCCTAAGGACGAATATTACCTTTTGTTCCTGCTTTTTGCTGCATTATTTACAGTGCTTTCTGTAATGTTTTCGATGTTTCAACGTAAGGCAAATATAAAAGCTTTAGGAGGAATGGTCACTCATATTGGTTTTGCTGTATTTGTTATAGGAATCATTGTTGCGTTCTCCAATCCTCAAATTCTGACCAAAGAGATCAGAGATAAGAATAATAATCATGCGATCAGGTCTGATCAGAGCATTATGTTAAAACGTGGACATCCCACAAAGCTCAAAGAGTATTATATAGTCTACAAAGGTCGGACAGCAAAACAAAATGAGACTTTTTATCAGATTGATTTTTATAAGGATAGTCTATTAAGTAAAAAAGCGTTTTCGTTATCGCCGACCATGAAACAAAACGAGCGAATGGGGAATGTTTTCAACCCTGCCACACAGCATTTTCTGAATAAAGATGTCTATTCCTATATCAGTTTTGCTGAAGTCGTAGGGGACTTGAAAAAAACAAATGCCAATACTAACGTCATCGATTTAAATGAGTTCAATCGTACTTCAAAGAATCCCATATCATTCAAGCAAACTGTCAGATATGGCGATTACAATGTGACATTGGATGATGTAAAGGCTGATATTAAGGATGTCGGATATACCAATGTTGATTTAACTGCTCACTTAAGTATTCAATCGCAGAGTGGAGTCGTACAACATGTGGTATGTAAATTTATTAAACGCGGTGATACCTATTTTAATGAGGATGCCATCATTGAGACATGGGATTTGGGCTTGCGATTTGAGATGACCTCCAGTAAATCGGATGCTATTGAGTTGGGTGTTTATAATCGTAAACCCGATTTAATCTTGTTCAAAGCTATCGTATTTCCTTGGATATCTGTTTTATGGATGGGTGCGTTGATCATTTTTGTCGGTTTGTCTATTTCTTTGTTTACTCGGTTATTAACAACTCAAAGTAGAAACACTTTAACGACTAAGGCCGAATAATTACTACTTTTGTAGTCTTATTTAGTATATGTTCGATAAACCATTTTCTAAGATTGCAATTATTGGTGCCGGAAATGTAGCTACCCACTTGGGGTCTGCCTTAATGAAAGCCGGTCAACCGCTTCATTGTATCTGTAATCGAGATGAAGAGAAGGGGCGGAGGCTGGCTTCGCTATTGGGTGTTCAATATATCTACGATCTTACGTTATTAAATCAGTACGATTTAATCATATTGGCTGTTTCCGATGATGCTATTACCACTGTTGCAAATCAATTAAAAGAGTGTTCTGCATTAGTAGTACACACTAGTGGCACTATGCCACTTTCCAGTTTATCTGTTATCGGTGCAAATATTGGTGTTTTCTATCCGCTTCAGACTTTTTCAAAACAACATGCGGTCGACTTTAGTATTATCCCAATTTGTGTTTATTCCACAACAGAAAAATATAATCAGCTACTCTTTTCATTAGCCTGCCAGCTTTCCAATACTGTACATGTCATCAGTGATGATCAGCGTCGGAAGATTCATATTGCTGCTGTTCTTGTTAATAATTTTAGTAACTATCTTTATATTAGGGCATTTGATTTCTTGCACGAAAACAATCTGCCCGTCGACCTATTGAAACCCCTGATCATTGAAACCGCGTTGAAGATAAATGATATTCCACCTTTCGAAGCACAAACAGGACCGGCCAAACGAGGAGATATGGAAACCATCTCTAAGCATCTTGAACTCGTCAAGAACGATCAAGAGTTAAGCGAATTATATAGAATAATCACGAATAGAGTTCTATCGATTTACCACCCGGGTGCGACTATAAAAGACTAAAATAAACATCTGTTCAATTGTAGCAGTGGCAAATAACAATAAAAAATAACAATAAAATATATCATGGCGAATTACAGAGAACGACTACCACAGATAAATACTTTTATTTTTGATTATGATGGTGTATTGACCAATGGGCAGATCATAACATTGCCAAATGGCGAAGCATTGCGTGTTGCAAATGTAAAAGATGGTTACGCTTTGCAGCTTGCCATTAAGAAGAACTACAAGGTGGTTATTATTTCCGGTGGCAATGCTGTATCCATGCTTCGTCGTTTTGAAGCGCTGAAGATTGTAGATGTATTTTTAAGTGTTGAAAACAAAATAGAAGTCTTCAATAAATATTTAAAAGATAATAATCTTACGCCAGAAACAGTTTTATATATGGGCGACGACATCCCTGATTATCCTGTGATGAAAATGGCAGGTGTATCAGCATGTCCTGCCGATGCGGTTGAAGAAGTGAAAAGTGTTGCCAATTATATTTCACACCAGAAAGGTGGTGAGGGTTGTGTACGCGATGTGATAGAGCAAGTATTAAAAGTTCAGGGTAAATGGATGAATGATGATGCGTATCATTGGTAATCATTAGTTCTGATTAATCGTATCTCCTGTTTTTATAAATAACGATCTCCAACTATTGATAGTTGAAATTATATTTTAATATGGACAATGTTAAATATTCTGCCAAAGAAGTAGCAAAGGCCTGGCTGAGACTGATCAGGATTCCTAATCTTATCATCCTTTCGGTGATTTTTATCTTGCTACATGTCGGAATATATCTTCCAATTTTTTATTCTTTAGATATTCACTCTCCTTTGAATGGATGGGTGTTTTCTGCATTCATCCTGTCGGTGGTATTGGTTATGGCCGGTGGTAATATCATTAATGATTATTTCGACTACCAGATCGATTTAATCAATCGTCCATCAAGGTTATCTATTGGTAAAATCATATCATTTGATCAAGCCTTTGTTGCATATCTGGTATTAACTTTTGCGGGTATTATTGGCGGTTTTATTACTGGGTGGTTTTGTGGTATTTATAAAATGGGTTTCTTCTATGGCTTTGGAGCATTGTTGCTTTATCTTTATTCTGAGTCTTTTAAAAAGAGACTCTTAATCGGCAACTTCATCATTGCCCTTTTCGGAGCACTATCTATCATTTTGCTTTGGTTATATGAGTTTTTTGCATTACGAAATGATGCAATCTCATTTATTCTGGTCTATCCACAATTTACTAAAATCAATCTAATAATGGGTGGATATGCACTCTTTGCTTTCCTCACCACTATGATCAGGGAGATATTAAAAGACATTGAAGATGTAGAAGGCGATAGAGCTGCGGGCTGCAATACACTTCCTATCGCATATGGTATTAATATATCAAAACGAGTAGTGTCTATTCTTGTATTTTTGACAATCCTTATATTATTCGTTTGCCAATTTATCGGCTTTACACATCAGCTGAAGTTAATCGCTATTTATATATTCCCTGCTATACAATTTCCTCTTTTTTTATTGGTCTATAGATTGCTAAAAGCGGAATCGAAACATGAATTTCATTCTATTTCTACCCTCATGAAAATAATCATGGTCGCTGGGATATTGGGTATTCAATTAATAAATGTGCATATATTATGAGTTTTCTAAAAGAACAGTTAAATGGGTTTAAAATAATTTTAGGATCAGGATCTCCTCGCCGCAAGGAGCTGCTGGAAGAACTGGGTGTCGATTTTACGATAGATAATCTGAGTGTTGATGAAAGTTATCCTTCAGGATTGAAAGGCTCTGATATCGCTTTGTTTTTAGCTGATTTGAAAGCTATGGCTTATCCTTCGGGTCGTCTTACCGATAAAACAATACTAATAACAGCCGATACGATAGTTTGTCTGAACGATGATGTAATGGGTAAGCCTGATGATCAGGCACATGCTATCGAAATATTACGTTCGCTTTCTGGAAAAACCCACAGCGTTGTGACGGCTGTTTGTCTGCGCAATAATCTAAAAAAGAGATTATTCTATAATGAAACAAAGGTTACGTTTAAGGTTTTAAGTGATGAGGAGATAAACTATTATATAGAACGATACAAACCATTTGATAAGGCGGGAGCCTACGGTATTCAGGAATGGATTGGATTTATTGGCATTGAAAAAATAGAAGGATCTTATTTTAATGTAATGGGACTGCCAGTTCATCAATTATACGATGAAATCCAACAGTTTGTATCACAAGTCGATTAGACTCTTGTTACAATACACTCTTTTGTTACTAACTTTGTAATTGTTGGTTACTTAGAAATGAAGGATAAAATTACTCTGTTGAAAAAATATAAAAAATAAAGTGTTATGAAAGTAGGGAAAGTAGGTCAGTGGGTAATAAATTATTTTTTTCAAGGATTAATTTTTATAGCACCACTTAGTATTACTATTTACGTGTTGGTGAAAGGATTTCAATATATTGACGGAATACTGCGTGACTTTGTAACACAGTATTTAGGCTATTATACTGCTGGTCTAGGGATTCTTGTCATGCTTGCAGGGTTAACCGTTATTGGTTTTTTAGGATCAACTATTATATTCCGCCCCTTTCTTGTGGTTTTCGATCGTATCATAAGTCGCGCACCACTTGTTAAAATAATCTACACTTCTGTCAAAGATTTGCTTTCGGCTTTTGTGGGACAAAAGAAGAAATTCTCAGAGCCGGTTCTTCTTCGCGAGAGCATGAATTCAGATTTAGAGAAGATTGGTTTTGTCACTGCTCACGATCTCACGCGATTGGGTATCCCCGAAGGGAAAGTTGCCGTTTATTTGCCTTATTCGTATAATGTCGCCGGGATGCTTGTGATCGTTCCAGTAGAGAATGTCACACCAATTCATACTAATTCTACTGATGTTATGAAGTTTGTCGTTTCAGCAGGCGTGACACAAATTTAATATTCCTTTCCTTATTTAATTGTAATTTTGTGCATGGATAAGCCATTAATATTAATAACCAATGATGATGGAGTTACGGCTCCCGGGATTCGTCATCTCATCAAGTTGATGCGTACAATTGGAGATGTCGTTGTTGTCGCACCCGATAAACCTCAAAGCGGTATGTCGCATGCTGTTACGATCAGTTCACCCTTACGTGTTAATCAATTAAAAGTCGAGCCTTTTTATAAAGAATTCAGTTGTAATGGAACACCTGTCGACTGTGTAAAGCTGGGACAAAAAGTAGTAATGAGTCGTAACCCCGATTTAATTGTATCCGGCATTAACCATGGTTCCAATGCATCTGTCAATGTATTATATTCGGGTACGATGGCTGCTGTGTTAGAAGGAGCTATGGAGAACATTCCTTCTGTCGGCTTTTCTCTCGACGATTATTCAATCAATGCCGACTTTTCTCATGTCGATTCGTATATTCTTTCTATCTGTAATAATGTTTTGCAGAAAGGATTATCACCTTATCTTTGTTTAAATGTAAACTTCCCAGCTAAGCAGGCCGAACCCATCAGAGGCGTGAAAGTAGTTCGTCAGGCACAAGCATTCTGGGATGAAGAATTCGAGGAGCGGACTGATCCCCGAAATCGAAAATACTACTGGCTTACTGGTAAGTTTGTCAATGTTGATAAGGGGGAAGACAATGATGAATGGTCGATAGCCAATAATTATGTTTCTATCGTTCCTATTCAATTTGATTTAACCGCTTTTCATGCTATTGAGCAATTGAAACAATGGACTTTTTAATACACCATTCTAATCTTTAACACTATCTAAATGGCCAAACTGCCTGTCTTCTTTCAGAAAAACTCTATTCTATTTGGTATTATTATCGCATTAATACTCCCCGTGATTACCGCACTGGTATTTTATCCTTTATTTATATTCTTTGTAAGTATTGGTTGGACTGCATTTCAACTTCCTATCAGCAAGTATCTGATTCTGGGATGTGCTCCGGCACTATTCGTTGCACGTTATTATTTGAAGAACATGCAATACGAAGACACCGGCAAGGGAGTGCTTTTCACAACCCTTATCATCCTTGGTACACAAGTTGCTTTTAACCATTTTGCCATTTATTAAACCGTGTTTTAATAAGGAGGTCAACTATGAATTATTATATTATAGCTGGGGAACCATCAGGCGATTTACATGCTGCCAACTTAATAAAAGCACTTAAAAAAGGCGACCCAAATGCTCGATTCAGGGCTTGGGGTGGAGATAGAATGGCTAGCCAGGGAGCCGAAGTAGTTAAACATTACAAGGATTTAGCTTTCATGGGATTTGTAGAGGTCATCAGTAACCTCGGCACGATCTTGAGAAACCTCAAATTCTGCAAAAAAGATATTCTTTCCTTTGATCCCGATGTTTTGATTCTCGTCGATTATCCGGGTTTTAATCTTCGCATTGCTAAGTGGGCTCATCGAATAGGGATAAAGGTCTTCTATTATATCTCTCCTCAGATCTGGGCCTGGAAACAATCGCGGGCAATAGAGATAAGGGAAAATGTTGACAAGATGTTTGTCATCCTTCCCTTTGAAAAGAACTTTTATCGTCAATTCAGTATTAAAGTCGACTTTGTTGGACATCCTCTGCTTGATGCCATACAAGAGGAAAATGAAATACGGCTATTGGAAGGTGACAACTTTAAAATCAACAATAAATTAGATAACCGCCCCATCATTGCCCTGTTGCCCGGTAGTCGGAAGCAGGAAATAGCTGAAGTACTTCACCAAATGTTAGAAGTAATCACCGACTTCCCCGATTATCAATTTGTCATAGCCGGTGTAAGTTCTATCAACGAATCATTTTATAAGAAGGTTATAGGCTCTAAAGATGTAAAACTAACCTTCGGTAAAACACACGACTTGTTGCACAATGCCGCAGCGGCCTTGGTTACTTCGGGTACTGCTACACTTGAAACAGCACTGTTGAATGTTCCTGAAGTGGTTTGTTATAAAAGCAGTTATGTCTCATACCTCATTGCACGGCAGGTTATTAAAGTCCGTTACATCTCTTTAGTGAATTTGATAATGGATAGGATGGTTGTAAAAGAGTTGATTCAGGCTGATTTGAATAAAGATAATATCAGAAACGAACTCGAGTCGCTGTTGTTTGATCCAAAGAAACGTGAAAAGGTCTTTGTTGATTACGAAGCGCTTAGGCAAATTCTGGGAGGACATGGTGCTTCAGAAAAGGCAGCAAGTTTAATGTTGTCATATTTAAATCAAAAATCGAAATAAGATAATTATCTTTGACTATTGTTAATGGTGTGGGGCTTCTATATGTCGCCGGATCTAAAGGATTTTGACAAAGGATTGCAAAATCTTAAATTGTTTTAAATGCTGAAATTTTGAAAACAATCTAATTTTCGAAATGTTGTTGTAAGGACTATATTATTATTCATCAGACAATGACTATAGATGTTGAAATATGGCGGTTAATAGGTGTATTCTTTATGAGTGGACTTAAGCTTTTTGCAGCACCATTCGTTTCAATACACATGGGCTTTTCGTACTCTCAAACGCTTGTCTTTACAGCCGTAGGTGGAGTGGCTGGTGTGTGGTTCTTTTATCATTTAAGCCACATTATAATAGCTGCTTATCATCGCTATTTTACACATAGATTGTTGCCATACCTTCGTTCGGTATCCTTTTTCAAAGAACGATTTTCTCTGGATTTTAAGAAAAAAGTGTTTTCAAAAAATAGTCGACGTATTGCGAATATTAGAGCGAAATATGGTTTATTGGGAATTGTTATATTAACCCCTGTATTCTTATCGATACCTATCGGGACATTTCTGGCCATCACCTATTATTCAAAGCATCAGCATCTATTGGCTTATCTGGCTGCATCCGTTGTATGCTGGACCTTTGTGCTAACCACAATAGGTCAATTAATTGAAATAGCAAGTAAATAGGGCGAAGAAAAGGTAATAACCAAATAAGCTAATTTATCTCGCCACAATTGAAATGAATCATAACAGAAAAGTAGTCATATCCGAACTAGAAATAACTGAAAAATTTATAGATAAAATCTCTTTTCTCAGCATTGTTTTTTTGTTACATTTGTAGCAAACCATACTACTATGAACCAGTTAATCCGAGAAAACATTCGAATTTCTATCTCTGCTGTCAGAAGTCACTTCGTGCGCTCTATGCTAACTATACTAATTATCGCTTTTGGGATTATGGCCTTAGTAGGTATTCTTACATCTATCGATGCGATAAAGTATTTCTTTAATGAGAACTTTACAGCGATGGGTGCTAATACCTTAACGATAAGAAACAGATCAATTCAGATTAATATGGGGGGCGATCGAAAACGTCCGCGTTATTATCCTGTGATTACTATTCAACAAGCCAATGCATTTAAAGATGCATATGATTTTCCAGCTAAAGTGGCTATATATTATTTCGCTTCAGGCGCATCTACTGCTAAATATGGAAGTATAAAAACAAATCCCAATATTCGAATTACTGCCGGGGATGAAAATTATATGACTACATCTGGTGATGAAGTTGAAAAAGGAAGAGCTTTCTCTGCGAATGAAAATTTTTATGGAACAGCAGTAGTGGTCATTGGCGGTGGTGTTAAGGATAATCTCTTTAAAGGTAAAGAGGATCCGATAGGTAAAATTATTCAATTGGGAGGAGCTCAATTCAGGGTCATTGGAGTGTTAAAAAGCCGCGGTTCTGGTATTGGATTTAATTCTGACAACTCATGTATCATCCCTTTAAATACAGCCCGACAGTATTTTCCACGTGCCAATGTTTCCTATACCATTAATATCATGGCTTTAGCAAATCAAAATCTGGAAGGAGCCGAAGGCGAAGCCATGAGTAAGTTCCGGATCATCAGAAAGAATAGACCGTATCAGGATCCTGATTTTGAAATATCTAAGAGCGATGTTATTGCTAAAATGCTTTTCGATCAGCTTAAATATCTTAGCTTAGCGGCTAAGATTATAGGGGGCATCACCCTATTTGGAGCAGCTATTGGGTTGATGAATATCATGCTTGTTTCTGTGACTGAGCGTACCAGAGAAATAGGAATCCGTAAAGCTATCGGTGCCAATAAGAAGACCATTCGTAACCAGTTTTTAGTTGAAGCTATTTTTATTGCACAGCTAGGAGGAGTGCTTGGCGTTTTTCTGGGGATTCTCATTGGAAATCTCGTCTCGTATCTGGTGGGCAGTTCCTTTATTATACCGTGGGTTTGGATGATTCTAGGATTTTCATTGTGCTTTATTGTCGCATTAGTTTCAGGAATTATTCCTGCACTAAAAGCCTCAAACCTCGATCCTATTGAGTCTTTGCGTTATGAATAATCTAGTTATTTTAGGAGTAGTAAGGGGCGAATAGTATTTAAATTCTCTCCTTGCTATTTCTTTTTTATGATTTATAATTATGTCTTCAGAAAATATTGTTTCGTTAAAAGATATCTCTGTCTTTCAAAAAAACACATTGGTGCTTTCCAATGTCTGTCTGGATATCCATCAGGGTGAGTTCGTTTACCTGATAGGTAAAACAGGAACAGGGAAAAGCAGTCTACTAAAATCGTTATATGGAGAATTACCATTGCTCGATGGAAGTGCAGTCGTGGCAGGATATGATTTATTAAACATCAAGCCCAATGATATCCCATACCTGCGACGTAAAATCGGAATTGTGTTTCAGGATTTTCAACTTCTGACAGATCGTACGGTTGAAGAGAATCTGATTTTTGTCATGAAAGCTACCGGCTGGAAAGATAAAGTCGATATGGAAACCCGAATGAATGAGGTTCTTCAAATGGTGGGTCTCTCTACGAAAGGACATAAGATGCCACATCAGCTTTCCGGGGGTGAACAACAACGCATCTGTATAGCCCGCGCTTTGATAAACCGTCCTGCTTTAGTTTTAGCCGATGAACCTACCGGTAACCTAGACCCTGACAGTTCAAACGGTATCATGCAATTATTGTTAGAAATTAGTCGTAGTGGAAGTGCTGTTCTGATGGCAACCCATAATTACAATCTCATCGAACACTACCCTGGGCGTATCGTTCGCTGTGTAAATGGAAAATTTATCGAGATTGCAAAGAAATACACTGACGAAAGTGGCGGACATGATAGTGAAGAATCAGATCCTTTCTCTGATGATTCCTATAATGAAGGAGGCGCTGAATATGTTGGCGAATAATTAATCTTTCCGATAAATCTGATTGATCATCTCGTTTGCATTCTCCTTATTGTTAAATCTACTGAGTAATAGATTTCTTCGTCTACCTATCTCTGCGAAATTATAATCGTAATCAGTTAACTGGCGAATATAGCTCTTCAGTTCATCGGGTGTATCTGCAATGAAGCATAATGACGATAACCCTGTTCCATGAACCATTTTGCTATTTGCAATGATCAGTTTCCCTCTAAAAAGTGCATTGAGCAGCTTTAATTTTAATCCGGTAGCTTGAAAAGTGACTAGCAGATGAAGGTGCGCTTTCTTGATCAGTGTCTCCATCTGCTCTTCCTCCGGATTCGCTATGATTTCAACATTTGGATATCGTAAAGCTGTTCTTTTGATACGGCTGGTTGGATTGTTTCCGGCTATGATCAATCGGTAATCAATGTCGTTCATCACCTTCTCCATCAGGAAAATGGCGGCCTTTACATTTTCCGAGACTTCCAGATTGCCATGAAACAAGATATAACTTCCGGCTCCTTTTTCTAATAACACCTCTTCGTTCTTGTGGAAGCAAGGCATAAATGCAACCGGTATCTTCTTAAATTTTTTCTTATAATAAATCGTATCAGCCTCCGAAACGCAAAAGACTAAGTTGGCATAACGGATAACCCGTTGATAAAATCCAAGTTTTATAGCAGCGATGGCAAAGTAGAACTTATAAAACGGATTTATTTCAGCTAATGCCAGATAGCCGTAATAGCGATGTTCAATATTAGTTTCTCTGAATATCTTATATCGGTTGGCCAAGCGCTTGTCGGTGATATGATAACAGGTGTGAAGTCCTTCAAATAGAATGGGGTAGTCGTCTTTTAATAGTTCCAAAACAAGTGCTTCTGATTTACGACTGCCAGTAATATAGGGCTTGTAGCTGAGCGCCGATAATATACCTGTTTGGCGGGGATAGTAATTCACGCTATAGCACAATCGCTCCAATTCTTCAGATCGTTTTCCCTTGCCATAATCAAAAGCATGTAGATGAATCTTCACACCGGCTTTTGATAGATAAAATATTTGATAAAAGACATCAATTACACCACCATACGATGGCGGAAACGGAATATCAAAAGCAATAATATGTAGGTGATAGTCTTTCAAATGACTGGATTTTCTTTATTACAAATATACACCAAATCAAAAAGCACTTTCAACTCCTTTTCTCCATCTAGTTGTTCCGCTGCTTTAATGGCGTTTTCCCTTAATGTCCATAATTGCTCTTTGTCATTTAAAAGCGTCATAAAGCACTCCGCAATATGTTTGGGCTCATGGTTCTCAATGAAAATTCCACATTGATAATACTCGATAATCTTTTTAATTTCAGGTAATGGAGTCGCCATAACCGGAATACCGGCATTGATATAGTCAAACAACTTATTCGGAAGACTAAACCTATAGTTTATGTTTGTGTCTTTATCCAACGATATTCCAAATTCAGCAATGGCAGTATAGGTGTACAGCATTTGGTAGGGCTGTCGGGCTACAAAATAGACCTTCTCCTCAAGTCCCAGTCGCGTCACCAGTGTTTTTAAGAACTCAACCACATCGCCATCTCCAACAATCAACAAGATAACATCATTCGTATAATGCATAGCCATCACAGCCTCTTCTGCACCTCTGTTGATGTTAATACCGGCTCCTTGAAATATGATGACTGCTTTATCTTCCGGTAGCTTTAGTGTGCTCTTCGTTTGTCTTTTCCACTCTTCCAGTTCAATCTTCGATCTCTTCAATCCCTTCTCCTCAATGTTTGTATTGCTTTTAAAAGGAATATTTCTAATGATTAGTGGTGTAATACCATACTCAGTTTTGTACAGCTCACCTATCGAATCATTCACTGTTATCATGAACTTTAACCGGGGTAGAATCCATTGTTCCAAATTCTTCCAACACCCCCTTACCCATGGACGACCTACCAGTTCTGGTACCCCTGTAAAGTACTCGTGTGCATCATAAACTAGTATACATCTTTTTAGTTTATGGATTAAGAAATTGGGTAGCAGCGTATCCAGGTCATTACTCAATAATAAGGCAGGTCTTTTAAACAGGAGAAGAATAAAGAGTCTGAAATTGTATTCCAGATAGAAGAGTGGTCCCTTTTCAAACAACAATCTCATTCTGTGGGTGTCATAACTACGCGGAAGTAGTGGCGGACTTTTCCTTCGTCTTCTGCCCACTAGTAACACATTGTAACCGGCTTTTCGAAGAGTGATGGCAGAGCGGTCTACCCGTTGGTCTGACACCAGATCGTTGATTACAGAGATAATGGCAATAGGTTTTGACATGAAGCAAAGATAAAGCTTCAAAGATATTTCCTTACCTTTGCACCTCAATTATTTTGCAATGCAGTTATTAGAGAATATTTCAATAAAACCATATACAACCTTTGGTATCGAAGCCAAGGCACGTTTTTTTGCAGAAATTACATCAGTAGATCAGCTTAAAAAAATCTTTCAAGAACCCAAAGTAGCAGGATTACCTTTCATGCCGATAGGTGGAGGGAGTAACATGTTGTTTACTGCCGATTTTAATGGTGTCATCTTTCGGATGGGGATCAAAGGGATCTCTGTAACCAAGCTTGATGATGATTATTCTTTGGTTACAGGCAATGCAGGAGAGGAGTGGGATGCCTTTGTAAACTGGTGTGTATCGCATGGATATGCAGGTGTTGAAAACCTTTCACTTATTCCGGGAATGGTTGGGAGTTGTCCTATCCAGAATATTGGAGCGTATGGAGTTGAGGTTGCTGATGTCATTGAATATTTAACGGTATATGATAAAGAAACCGGCGAAATCGTCACGCTGCAAAATGCAGAATGTAAGTTTGGATACCGCGATAGTATCTTCAAACATGAAGCAAAAGGCCGATATGTCATCCTTTCTGTGACATTCAAACTGGCTCATCATCCAGCGTTTCATACAAAATATGGTGCTATCACAACCGAACTTGACGCAATGGGCATCACAACCCTGAGTATAGATGCCATTCGAAAAGCCGTTATAGCCATCCGCAGTCGCAAGATTCCCGATCCTTTTGTTATTGGTAATGCCGGAAGTTTCTTTAAGAATCCTACAGTTGGTGCCGATCATTATAGCCGGTTAAAAGCTGAGTATCCAACAATTATTGCTTTTTCATTGCCCACGGGTTCGTTCAAGCTGGCAGCGGGTTGGCTAATAGAGCAGTGTGGATGGAAAGGTTATCGCAAAGGTGATGCCGGTGTTCATGCATATCAGGCACTGGTGCTTGTAAACTATGGTACAGCAACCGGACATGAGATTATTTCATTGGCTGACGAGATCATGCTGTCTGTCTTTAACACCTTTGGTGTTCATCTGGATATGGAGGTAAATATCATTTAGACTGAAGGTTCAGACATTTTTCAATAGAATTCCAGACCAGGTCGGCTGTTTGTTGCCATGAAAACAGCTTTACCCGTTCCAGTCCTTTTTCTATCAGCTGTTGTTTTAGTCCCTTTTCACGATAGATGCTTTCCATGGCGTCTGCTATTGACTCAGGCGAAAATGGATTTACCAGCAGTGCTGCGTCTCCGGCTACTTCAGGCATGGAGGTTATATTCGAGGTGATAACAGCTGTCCCCGAAGCAAATGCCTCTAAAATAGGGATCCCAAAACCTTCATGATACGAAACATAGGTTAAAGCTTCAGCCGAAGCCATCAAATGGTGTAACACAGAAGTCTCCTGTCGACCCAAGAAGATCACATCTTTCTTGAAGTGCAATTGTTCATATACCTTGTTTATCTCATTTGTCCACCATTTTCGATTGCCAACAATAACAAGCTTATTTGGTAAGTGGGTTCTCTTCTTAAATAGATCGAATGCCAGAAATAGGTTCGCTAAGTTCTTTCTGGGGTGGATCGACCCAACGTAAATAAAGTATTCAACCCCATTGGTGAACGTCTTTCTACAAAGTTCTTTTTCAGCCGGACTGATGGGCACAAATATCTCACCAACACCATTATGAGCGACATCAATTTTTTCAGGGGGAGTCTTGTATGTCTCAATAATATCTCTTTTAGAATAACTGCTTACCGTTATAATTCGACAAGCTTTTTTTGCATAGCGAGGAAAGAAATGTGTGTAATACATCATCTCAATCCTGGGCAGGTCATTAGGGTAGTGCTCAAAATTAAGGTCGTGAAATACAGCAATCTGTTTAACATTGCTCATTAATGAAAGATAGCCATCAGGCGAAAGAAACAGGTCTGCTTTGATACGCTTTAAAACAATAGGGAGCATCATTTCAAACCAAATCAGATAGAGTAGGGGATGGCGTGCTTGGGGAGGTGCTACAATGGCTTTTACATTTGGTGTGAAGCGTAATTCAACGTCGTAAGCCCGGTCAAAAATAAAATAGAATTCATGTTCGGGGTGTTGTTTCGTAATACGCATTAACGTCTCAAAACAGAACCATCCAATTCCTTCCAGTTTCTCAGATATCAGTAAGCGGGTGTTGATAGCGATTTTCACAATAATAACAATGTTATGTATTGATTATTAACTGAGTGGGCAAACAATGAGAAATAGTTGAGTGGGTAATCTCTTTGTTTTACCTTTGCACAAAGATAAAAGGATAATTAAACTAAAAAAGAGGACTTTTTGTTTTTGCATTAGTGGGGACTATTGCTTAATTTTCATGGTTCTGTTTAAAAATAAGGTTCATCTCAAGTATGCTGAAGAAATTTCTTTCCGGTTTAGGTCTCTTGTTAGCACTCAACCTGCTGATAAAACCCATATGGATTTTTGGTATAGACCGAACCGTTCAGAATATCACCGGCTCTGATTATGGATTTTACTATTCCATCTTTAACCTCAGTATTATATTTTCCATCTTCCTTGACCTGGGGATAACGGGTTTCAATAACCGACAGGTATCGCAAAACAACGATCTTTTAAAAGCACACTTCTCCGGTATGCTGGTAGTGAAACTCATGCTATCTGTTTTATATGCGGTGATTATCATTGCCGTTGGTTATATCATCGGTTATAATCACCGACAGATGCATATGCTCTGCTATCTGGGAATCATTCAATTTCTAGCCTCACTAATACTATTTCTCCGATCAAATATTTCCGCCCTGTTGCTTTTCAAAACAGAGAGTCTCTTTTCGGTTTTAGATAAGCTGTTAATGATATTTATCTGCTCGGTACTTATTTGGGGACATGTATTGAAGGGCTCTTTTTTTATTGAGCGGTTTGTTTATGCTCAGTTGTTGGCTTATGTCGTGACAGCAGTATTGGCTTTTCTTGTCGTCCTTCACCACTCTCCTGGTATTCGTTTTAAGGTAGAGCCGGGGTTTAGTAAGACGGTTATCAAAAATGGATTGCCTTTTGCAATATTGATGATCCTTATGCTTTTTTATTCGCGGCTCGACTCTGTCATGCTCGAGCGTATGTTGCCTGATGGAATAAAACAAGTAGCCATCTATGCCAATGCATTTCGATTGTTGGAAGCCTTCAATGTATTACCCTATCTCTTTTCCATCTTATTATTACCGTTGTATGCAAAGATGCTATCCGAGCGTATCGATGTTAGTTCGTTAGTACGGGTTTCAATGTCACTCTTGTTTCCCTTTGCCTTCATGGTTGCTATGGTCTCGTTGTTTTATAGCAAAGAGTTAATGGGGTTGTTATATGTCAATCATATCGAACAATCCGCACAAGTGTTTAGTGTGTTGATGTTTTCGTTTGTCTCTATTTCAATAATGTTTATTTTCGGGTCACTTCTGACAGCTAATGGTTCTATGCGAATCCTGAACCGGATCCTGATATTTGCTTTGGTTATTAATGTAGTATTAAACCTGGTTTTGATTCCGCCTTATAAAGCATTAGGTGCAACCTGGGCAGGCGTTATTACCCAAGGGCTTGTTGCCATTTCAGAGATGATCATTGCCATTCGGATCATACCTGTTAAGATGGGACGAAAATTCATTCCCGCATTATTGATATTTGGACTGTTGATTGGGAGCTTTACATATTTGGCTCGCTATGTACCGGTAAACTGGATGATACAGATCGTCATAATCAGTGTTGTTGGGTCGCTGTTAGTTTTGGCATTACGACTGATCGACTTTAAGACTATCCGGCTTCTATATACCGAGTAATAATGTGCTAATGAAAGAATGTGCTGATGTGCTAATGAAGAAAAGAACAATCGACTAATATTATTATATCCTTCTTAAACACTAATATTGCTTTTTTCAATTCATTTTGATAGTTTTACCATCGCATGATGATACAAAAATCTTACAAACAAGCATCAATTTATATTTCACCACAAAATGAGCACGCTAACGCCTAACACTCGCTTATATTCTTTGGATGCACTACGTGGATTCGATATGTTATGGATTATTGGAGGAGAGCGAGTCGTCTCTTATTTAGCGAAGGCTACCAATCTAGGGTTTATGCAAACCCTTGCTGTTCAGTTCGAACATGTGGAATGGGAAGGGTTTCGTTGTTATGATCTGATTATGCCCTTGTTTCTATTCATGGTAGGAATGGCCATTCCTTTTTCTATGAATAAGCGCATTGCTTCTGGCGAATCTCACCGAAAAATCTTATTGCATGCTATAAAGCGCTCAGCTATCCTCTTTTTATTAGGCGGAATGTGTCAATGTAACTTTCTTACACTCGATCCATCAAAAATGTTCTTTATGCACGATACCCTGCAATCTATTGCTGTAGGTTATTTTATTTCGTTACTGATATACATAAAGGCAAGTCCTAAATGGCAAGTCGGTATCACCGTATCACTGGTGTTTGCTTTTTGGGTTATTCTATATCTGGTTCCGGTACCGGGTCATGTTGCAGGCATCTGCACTCCCGATGTCAATACATCCCGCTATTTCGAACATTGGCTACTTGGTCACTTCGATGATGCCCCATCTCATTATACATGGGTATTGAGCTCGTTAGGATTTGTAGCAACCGTCATGACCGGTGTCTTTGCTAGTCGGATTATCATTTCGAACACCTTCAAACTATCTTTTCTAAAGTTTCAGAATCAGATGACCTCTAAGGCTTTCATGATCGCACTCGTTGGAGCTATTATGGTAGTATTGGGGTCGATCATCAATTTGAAATACCCTATCGTTAAACACATCTGGAATCCTACTTTCGTTATCTTTTCATCAGGATTATGTTTCCTGTTGATAGCTACTTTCTATTATCTCATCGATGTTAAGGGGCTTAAAAGATGGAGCTTCTGGCTGAGAGTGATTGGGATGAATAGCATTTTTGTATACATGGCGACCCATTTCGTCGACTTCGAATCTTTAGTGCAAAGAGTCATCTTTGGACTAGAACAGTTTACGTTGGCATACTACCCGTTCATTAAATCAGTTGCTGCATTGGGATTGATTTATATCATCTTGTATTGGATGTATAAGAAAGGAACTTTTATTAAGGTTTAATCCATACATCATCAATATTGCTTTTCCCATTTCAAATTGATATTTTTATCATCGCTGGGTAAATCATTATCTTTGCCATAACACATAACCTTCTATTTCGATAGAAAAATCCAAAAGTCAATGACGAGTTATTTTAATAATCTCAACCTGATTGCTATAGCCTATAAATGGAGAAAGCATCTCATGGTAGTAACCCTCATCGCGGGGGCTGCTGCAATGCTTTTTTCCTCCTCGCTTTTTATACAACCGCTGTTTTCTTCAATCGCTGTTGTCTACCCCTCCAATGTAAAGCCCTATTCGCAGGAGAGCAATAGCGAACAGATGCTGCAACTGCTCCAGTCGCGCGATATCAAAGATAGCCTCATTAAGACGTTCAACCTGTATCAGCATTACGATATTGATCCCAAAGGAGCCAAATCCTATTACACTATTTCGCGCTACTATGATGATGCCGTAACCATCCGCAAGACCCCTTACGAATCGGTGGAGGTAAAGGTAATGGATGTAGATCCTGCAACGGCCTGCCAGATGGTTAATGCCATACTAACCACTTACAATCGAAAAGTAAATGCACTGCAACGCGAAAAGTTTGGAGAGATCTATCGGTTAAGTCACGAAACCGTACTTCGAAAAGAGCATGAGATCGATTCACTCAGCACCCTTCTCAAGGCGATGAGCGCAAAATATCAACTGGTTGATGTAGATCTGCAAACCGAACAGATGGTCAAAGGATATCTGCGTACGGTTGATGGCGCCACCCGCACCAGCATCAACACCCCGGAGGTCTTGAATCTGAAGAAACGACTCGAGACCAAAGGAACGCTGCATTATTATATCAATGAGCAGTTTCATAATGCCGTTAAGGCGTTAGGTAATCTGAAAGTAAAAGAAGATGAAGCATTGGCCGATTATAAACGCGACTATACCTTTTATAATCTCGTTACAGCTCCTTTTCCATCACAGAAAAAGGCATATCCTATCCGGTGGATCATTGTGCTGACAGCCATGGCCATTTCCTTGATTACCTCCATATTGGTGGTTATTCTGATCGAAAACAAAGAAACGCTCTCTTCCTTCATTACCACAGATCGGGATTGATGAACGCAATCATTCAGTATTTCAGGCAGCCTGTCAGGCTGTTTTATCTGATCGCGCTGATCGCCATCACGCTGAATGTTGCCTTGATCCAGTTAGGCTTTTCTGTATTGGGATGGCTGTTGCCCATTGCTATATTGTTGGTCATTTTTTTTATCTATCGACTCGATTATATCTTCTTTTTTATCGTCATTGCCACGCCGTTGGCCGTAAATATAGAAGATATCTTTCCGCAGCTCAGCCTTTCGGTCCCCACCGAACCTTTGCTTGCCGCCTTATTACTTATTTTTTTGTTGAAGTTGTTAATGCGACAGCTTCCTGATCCTCGAATCTTCCGCCACCCCATCGTTATTTTGGTGATCATCAACCTCCTGTGGATGGCCGTGACCTCCTTCTCTAGCCAGCTTCCGGTGGTCTCCTTCAAACATCTGATTGCACGACTGTGGTTTGTGGTACCGATGCTTTTCATGGGTACGGCTCTCTTTTCGAAGCTGAAAAACATTAAGCTATTCTATTGGCTCTATATCATCGCCTTTATCATCGTCATCATCAATACCACCATAAATCACGCCGCATATGGCTTTTCTGAGAAAGGTGCCAATTGGTCGATGGCACCCTTCTTCAATGATCATACCGCTTATGGCGTTATGTTAGCCTTTTTCATTCCCGTGTTGGCCGGTTTTACCCTCAGCAGAATTTATCGGTTTCCAGTTCGATGGGTCTCGTTAATGCTGTTGATCCTCTTTAGTGGTGCATTGATCTTGTCGTATTGCAGAGCGGCCTGGTTCAGTGTTGCTGTCTCGGCCATCGTGTTTCTGCTCATCGTATTCCGGATAAGGTTTCGGTGGGTTGCGCTCTCTCTTTTTATCATTATCGGAGGTTTCTATACCTATCAGCAAGTGTTGATGGACCGGCTGGCTAAGAATAAGCAAGACTCATCGGCCAACTATATCGAACACATTGAGTCGATCTCCAATGTGTCGTCTGATGCCTCCAACCTCGAACGCATCAATCGTTGGCACAGTGCCATACGGCTGTTTTTAGAACGACCTAATCTGGGATGGGGCCCCGGAACTTATCAATTTGTCTATGGTCCCTACCAACAATCGCGCGAAAAGACCATCATCAGTACCGATCTGGGCGAGCGGGGCAATGCTCACAGCGAATATCTAGGTCCCCTGGCCGATAGTGGCTGGCCGGGACTATTGGCAGTACTCATTCTCTTCTCCACTATCGTGTTCTATGGAATAAAAGTCTATCAGAAGGCTGCACTGAAAGAGGTCAGATTATTGAGCCTCATCACCCTTCTCAGCCTCATCACCTACATGGCACATGGCTTCATGAACAACTTTCTCGACACTGATAAATCGTCTATTCCTTTCTGGGGCTTCACTGCCATCATCACCGCTCTCGATCTTTATCATAAAGATTAAAAAGTTGAGCCGGTTCTTATTATCTTTGCAGCATGAAAGATAAGCTGTTTGGAATGACGTTGCAGCAACTCAAAGCAGTTGCCAAGCAATTAGGGTTGCCTGGATTTGTAGCCACTCAGATTGCCGATTGGTTGTACAAGAAACAGATCACCTCAATAGAGCAGATGTCGAACCTCTCGTTGAAAGCCAGAAATCTGCTCAGCGAAAATTATGATTTAGGACTCGAAGCCCCCATCAAAGAGCAAGTCTCAAAAGATGGTACCAAAAAATATCTCTATCCCGCCAAAGCAGGGAAGTTTATAGAAACCGCTTTTATCCCCGACGAGCATCGTGCCACTCTTTGCGTATCCTCACAAGTAGGATGTAAGATGGGATGCCTCTTTTGCATGACCGGCAAGCAAGGCTTCCAGGGACATTTATCCGTAGGCGAGATACTGAATCAATTACACAGTCTGCCCGAACGCGAACAGATTACCAATATGGTCTATATGGGGATGGGTGAACCCTTCGATAACCTTGAAAATGTGTTGACCAGTCTCGAGATCCTCACCTCACCATGGGGTTATGCCATGAGTTCGAAACGGATCACTGTTTCATCCATTGGTATCATCCCCGGGATGAAGGAGTTTTTACATCGCAGTGGCTGTCATCTGGCCATCAGCCTGCATACCCCCTTCGATGATGAGCGCAAACAGCTGATGCCGATACAGAACGTATATCCCATCAAGGATGTCCTCGCCGAGATCCGCACTTATCCACTCGAACCACAACGAAGGATTTCGTTTGAATACATCATGTTTAAGGGTGTTAACGACACCCCTCGTCACGTCAGAGAGCTCATTCGCATCCTATCAGGAATAGAGTGTCGTATCAATCTGATTCGTTTTCATCCTATTCCGGGCACACCGTTGGAGGGATCGGACGAAGCCACCATTGCCCAATTCAACCAAGCCCTGAATCAGAAAGGTATTATCACCACTACCCGTGCCTCCAGAGGATTAGATATCTATGCCGCGTGCGGAATGCTCTCTACCAAAGAATTAGTTAAGAAAGATGAAGTAGATTAATATGGTTTTCTTTAAGTATAACCTATATGAACCGAAAAAATAGAAACGAGATTAGCTTGTTCGTAGCACTGATGTTTGCATTCATTCTTCTTAATAGTTGCAAAAAGAGTGATAGCGTGACTACGCAAGGCAGTTATCCAATAGATTCAAAAGTCTTAACCACCGTCGACCGAACCATTGTTCCTGTTCCGGTACCCGTCTGGCCAGTTGCTGTACAATCTTACGAGATTTCTAAATTTTCACAGTATGGTTTTGGTGTTTGGCAATATGGGGGCGGACTAAAATATCAAAAGCGACTCGATCTGATGCCTGCTAATTATGCAAATTCAACCGTTACAAAAAGTGCGCGACTGTTGAATTACTTTACCATGAGCGATATCCATATCACGGATAAAGAGTCACCGGCCGAAGGCATCTTCTTTGGTCTTATCGGAGTCACTATTTCAGCATATTCTCCGATAATGCTTTATACCACACATGTCCTCGATGCAACAGTGCAGACCATTAATGCTCTTCATAAACAGAAGCAGTTTGATTTCGGTATAGCATTGGGCGATATCTGTAATAACACCCAATACAACGAGCTGAGATGGTTTATTGATGTTCTGGATGGTAAAAATATAAACCCCGATTCAGGTGTCAAAGATGATCCCATAGCCGGACCGCATAATGATTATCAGGACGAATACACTGCAGCCGGATTGGACCATACCATCAAATGGTATGCAACACTTGGCAACCACGATCATTTCTGGATGGGAACCAACCCGATGAACGATTATATCAGAAAGGTTTTAGTGAGTGATAGTATCCTTAAAATGGGGAATATCTTCATCTCTGGTGGCTTTAGCCGACGCGATTATTATATGGGCGTAGTCGATGGCACTACACCTTATGGCTCCATTATCGGAGCAGGTCCGGTAGCTACCACAACCCCGATCACGGTTGCGAAAGATCAAAACCGTCGATCTCTATCCATCTCAGACTGGATGAACGAATTCTTTTCTTCCACTACCTTACCGCAAGGGCATGGGTTTAATCAAGCCGATGCAGCAAAAGGATTTGCATGCTATACATTCGAACCCAGCACAACTATTCCGATCAAAGTTATTGTGCTTGATGATACACAACGCGAAGACGACAAAGATTTGGGTGGCTTTGGACACGGGTCTCTTGATCAGGTGCGTTACGATTGGTTGGTCAGTGAGCTTGATAAAGGCCAGGCCGAAGGTAAGCTGATGATTATTGGTGCACATATACCGATTGGTGTAGAGTCGGCTACTTCATATTTAGGATGGAGCAGTCAGGCTGCAATAACCGAGGCCGGTTTGATAGCTAAACTGAATACCTATCCCAATTTATTACTTTGGATGTCGGGACATCGACATCTCAATACCGTGACACCCTTTAAGTCACCTGATCCCACGCATCCCGAATTAGGCTTCTGGGAAGTTGAGACCTGCTCGTTACGAGAATTTCCTCAAGAGTTTCGCACCTTCGAAATCATCAGAAACACGGATAATACAATTTCTATCATCACCACCGATGTAGATCCTTCGGTGAAAGACGGTTCGTTTGCCGCAAAATCACGTTCATATGCTATCGCAGCAGGACAGATCTTCAAGATGTCTATCGTTCCTTCGTATAATGCAGAGCTGGTCAAACAACTAACACCAGCCATGCAGAATAAAATTCAGAACCTCGGAATACCAATCAGTAAGTAGAGGCACGGCCGTATGGCTCATAAAAAAAGGTCGGTTAGTGCAGATTGTAATGCACTAACCGACCTTTTTTAATTCATTAAAATTTATTCCGTACAGGCAATGATACCTCTTAAATAACCAATCGATTCGGCAACGCCAGCCAATGGATCTTTGCTGTCTTTTTCAAATTCCAGACTGCAAACGCCACTATACTTAATCTTTTTCAACGTTTTAACGAACTTAGGAAGGTCAATCACACCTCTTCCCATTTCAATCGTTTTACCGGCTTTTGTAGCAGCAGAAACGTCTTTGATGTGAATATCGAAGATACGACTCTTGTAGCGCTCGATGTCTATGCTTGGATCTTGTCCGTCGCGTTGCGTATGGCCGATGTCAATGCAGATTCCCATGCGGGCATCCATATCCTTGATGTGATTCCATGTGTCGGTAGCGTTAGGATAAAGAGGGTTGTCGGGGCCATGGTTGTGGATGGCGGTTCTGATGTTCGTCTCTTTTACCTTTTGCTCAACATAGCCCAGTAGTTCGTAGTTAGGGGCGCAAACGATCAGGTTTACACCTACTTTCTTTGCGTAATCGAACGCCACGTCTACCTGTTCTTTGGTTTTCATGTAGATCACACCAACCGTGTAAAGCGTAATTCCGCCAGCAGCAAATTTAGCTTTCACAGCATCAATTTCGGCTTGCGAACTTGTCTGAGGTAATTGAATATCTTTTATTGAAAGATTCGTCACATTGATTTTTTTCATTAAATCAATCGATTGCTCTACCGATAAATCTTTAAAAGTGTATCCGGCAATCCCGATTTTGAAGAGGGGAGAGGCCTTTTTAGCAGTCTGAGCAAAGATGCTAGTTGCTAATAATGAAGTGAATAACGCAAACAGAAGGCATGTCGTCAGCGTGTTAAATGGGTTTCGTTTTATGTTCATTGGGTTTATTTGGTTAGATTGACTCAAAAATAGCAACTTTATTGATCATTTATACAGAATTTGGGTTGAAAATTTTGCTCTTACGAGCAGACTCTCCTGACGCCCTTAAGACAAGACTGTAGGATGAAGGGTAGAATAGCCCTGGATAAAGAGTATATGAAGTGTATCCGTCTCGCACGTGTCTCGCACATGTCTCGCAGGTGTCTCGCACCTGTCTCGCTATATAGAGCGAGACTCGTGCGAAACTGGTCCGAAACACGTGCGACACTGGTGCGATAAATAGACA
>JAHEYR010000240.1 GCA_023251485.1 Bacteroidales bacterium | reverse complement strand
TCATCCTATTCTGGCTTCAGAGTTTGCAGATGAATTAATTCGTTACGGGCGCATCTATATGTATCGCTTTCGTCCAACCTATCCCATGTTTGCTCGTCCTATTGAGGCTTATCCCGCACATTGTCAGCAGGCTGCAGCCATCATGCTGATGATCCAGAATAACCTTGATCCTGCTGTAGCACAACATCCCCACGAGCTTATTACCTATGGAGGCAATGGCGCCGTGTTTCAGAACTGGGCGCAATACCTGCTTACGATGCAGTATCTTGCTCAGATGATCGATGAGCAGACGCTGGTGATGTATTCGGGGCATCCGATGGGACTTTTTCCTTCGCATAAAGATGCCCCACGTGTGGTAGTGACCAATGGTATGGTTATTCCAAACTATAGCAAACCTGACGATTGGGAGCGTTTTAATGCACTGGGCGTGTCCCAATATGGGCAAATGACAGCTGGGTCTTATATGTATATTGGCCCTCAGGGTATTGTTCATGGCACTACTATCACCCTGATGAATGCAGGACGTAAAATTTGTAGGCAGGGCGAAGATTTGTCCGGGAAAATATTTGTCACCTCGGGCCTGGGTGGTATGTCTGGCGCTCAACCCAAAGCAGCTGTCATAGCTGGAGCCATTGGTGTTATTGCCGAAATTAACCCCAAAGCTGTAGAAGTGCGCCACAATCAGGGATGGGTCGATGAAGTCTTTCCCGATCTGGATCAACTATTGGCCCGAATACGGACAGCTCGTCAAAATAAAGAGGCCATATCGCTTGCTTACCTTGGGAATATAGTTGATCTCTGGGAACGATTGGCTGCGACTGATGATATTTCTATTGCGCTAGGTTCAGACCAGACCTCCCTTCATAATCCATGGGCTGGTGGATATTATCCGGTTGATGTCTCTTTTGAAGATGCTAAAGAGATGATGGCACATCAGCCCGACCTGTTCAGACAAAAGGTGCAAGCCTCCCTCTGTCGACAAGTTGCTGCCATCAATACCCTTACAGCCAGAGGGATGTACTTCTTCGACTATGGCAATGCTTTCTTGCTTGAGTCGGGTAGGGCAGGAGCCGATGTGATGAAAGTCGATGGAGGTTTCAGATATCCTTCTTATGTACAAGATATCATGGGACCTCTTTGTTTCGATTATGGATTTGGTCCTTTTCGTTGGGTATGTGCCAGTGGAAAGCCTTCCGATCTTGATACTACCGACCAGATCGCCATGACAATACTCGAAGAGATAGCTCAATCAGCTCCCAGTGAAATAAATCAACAGTTGTGTGATAATATACGTTGGATCCGTGAAGCCAAACAAAATAAACTGGTTGTAGGTTCTCAGGCACGCATTTTATATGCTGACTGTGAAGCACGTACCAAGATTGCAGCTGCTTTTAATCAGGCTATTCGTGATGGGAAGATTGGTCCTGTAGTATTGGGTCGCGATCATCACGATGTATCCGGAACCGACTCACCTTATCGCGAAACCTCTAATATCTATGACGGATCGAGTTTTACCGCTGATATGGCTATCCAGAATGTAATTGGCGATTCATTTCGTGGAGCTACCTGGGTCAGTATCCATAATGGTGGAGGTGTTGGGTGGGGCGAAGTCATCAATGGTGGATTTGGGATGCTGCTTGATGGCAGTGCTGATGCCGATCGACGTCTTCGCAATATGTTGCATTGGGATGTCAACAATGGTATTGCCCGTCGTTCATGGGCTCGCAATGATGAGGCATCCTTTGCCATCCGCCGTGCTATGGAGGCAGAACCCCTGTTAAAAGTTACCCTTCCTAATAAAGCTGATGATGGTCTTATTGAAGGCTGCTTTTGTTAACATAAAAGTTAGATCGTTATCCACAATCCGGTTGGAGCAGAATCCAAATCTACTTCAACCGGATTGTGAAATGATTATCCTCCTCAATTAAACTTCTTCCCGTATTATCTGTCTAATTTTGAAATAACCTATTTTTTTAGGTGGTAATATTAAGAGAACGTTAAGTTTTTAACTTTTCACCCCTTTTAAGAGATCTTAACACCGAAAATATTGGTTAGAACTTCAGAAATGAATACTTTTGCACGGAATTTGTATAAATAGTTGGAAAGAGGGAGAGATGTATGAAAAAAAGTGTACTATTATTAATGATTACCCTGATAACCGGATCTGCACTACTTGCGAGTAGTTTTGCAGCAGTCTCGGCCCCATCAGTTACTGTTCCGATCGATACGTTAAAAAATAAGATAAAAGAGCTTGCTGTACAGAAGGTAGATGAACCCACTGCTAACAAAATCGCTCCGAAAGCAATCTGGAATATGAACAACTTTGATAACAGTGCCGATTTAACCAAAGGCCTTGAGTTCTCAAATCCATTTCCTAATCCAGCCAATCAACAAACCAGAATAAATTTTCAATTACCATCTGAAAATGCAGAGGCTCGTGTAATGCTTCGCAACTTGTTAGGGTCTGTCGTAAAAGATTTTAAGGTTCGGGGTAATGAAACCCGATTGTCTATCAATACAGCCGATTTGAATAGTGGATTGTATTTTTATTCGGTGATGTTTGAGAATAGAATACTCTTTACCAAAAAACTTATTGTAAAGCATTAAGAAGGCAATAAGGTTTAATGCCTTTTTCCCTTCTTACTATGGCTCAACCTGAAAAGCTGGGTGTATTTGCCATCCCAATTTGGTTATAATTTACCTTGTTATAGCCTTCAATGTGTTTATAATCAGTATTATATAATCTTCAGTCTTCTATAACTCTTATTTTACTTAGGTTAAATTGCTCTATATCAAGGATATTACTACTATTGGGTCCGCCATGAGTCCGGCGTGAGTCCGGCAACCCTGCACCATGCCTCCGCTAATATGGTGGAGGCATGGCAGAGGGTTGGAGGAGTCATTGTGGATTCATTTGGGTTTCATGTACTGTTGTATACTCTTAACAGAAGCGTTTTATAGGGATATTAGGGCGGTATTAGAAGATGGTTTCCAGCAGAATCGGAGTCTCTCATTTATATCCAATCATCTATAAGCAGATTTCTCCCAAGAGGTTGAAATGACGGGGAGTTGTGTTATACAATCAATTTGTTTTAGCAAGGCTTTCATCATTTCGTCCCGACTTTTCAGACTGATCCGAAAAGAATATTTATCGTTATATAAAATAAAAGAAGGCGAGTGTTTCAAAATTGAAATACCCGCCTTCTCCTTTTTTGCTATTGTTTAAAGCCTATTGCCTAGATGTCAATCTTAGCATATTTGGCATTCCTTTCGATAAATTCTCTTCGGGGTGGCACCTCGTCGCCCATTAGCATTGCAAAGATACGATCGGCTTCAGCTCCATTATCTATCGTCACTTGTCGTAGTGTACGAAACTCCGGATTCATGGTTGTCATCCATAGCTGTTCCGCATTCATTTCTCCCAAACCTTTGTAACGTTGAATGTGTACCCCACTTTCTGTGCCATCCTTAGAATACCTGGCGGCAATATTGATCCGCTCTTCTTCTGTCCAGCAATACTCTTCCTGATTACCCTTCTTGATCAGATAGAGTGGTGGTGTGGCAATATAAACATATCCCTTCTCAATCATGTCTCTCATGTAGCGGAAGAAGAAGGTCAGAATCAATGTGGCAATGTGGCTTCCGTCCACGTCGGCATCGGTCATGATGATGACCTTGTGATAACGAAGCTTGTCCAGATTCAGTTCCTTGGTGTCTTCGTTTGTGCCGATACTCACTCCAAAAGCAGTAAAGATATTCTTGATCTCCTCGCTTTCGAAGATACGATGTTGCATTGCCTTTTCCACATTTAGAATCTTACCTCTCAGTGGAAGGATAGCTTGGAACTTACGGTCTCGACCCTGTTTGGCCGTGCCCCCTGCAGAGTCTCCCTCCACGAGATATATCTCGCAAAGTGCAGGATCTTTTTCGGAACAATCAGCTAGTTTGCCGGGTAGTCCCGAGCCTGATAGTACATTCTTTCGCTGAACCAGTTCGC
>JAHEYR010000239.1 GCA_023251485.1 Bacteroidales bacterium | reverse complement strand
CTTTGGTGGCTTTGGAGGTTTCTCCGGTGGTGGTCAAGGTGGTCGTCGTAGGGCTGTTAATAAAGGTTCTAACCTAAGAGTTAAAGTAAAACTCACCCTTGAAGAGATTCTTTCAGGTGTCGAAAAGAAGATTAAGGTAACAAAATATATATCGTGTTCTACTTGTAATGGAACGGGTGCCAAAAATGGTAGCGCATTTCACAGCTGCACTACTTGCCATGGGACAGGACAAGTTACACGTATTACCAACACGTTCCTTGGACAGATGCAAACAGCATCGACCTGTCCGACATGTGGTGGCGAAGGACAAGTTATCACTGATAAATGTCCTGCCTGCTTTGGCAATGGCGTTATAAAAGGTGAAGAAATCATCAGCCTCAATATCCCTGCCGGAGTTTCTGAAGGGATGCAATTATCAGTCAGTGGAAAAGGAAACGCTGCTGCACGTGGAGGAATCAATGGCGATCTAATTGTTGCTATCGAAGAAGAAAAGCATGCCTCTCTTCAAAGAGATGGAGAGAACCTGATTTACGAACTATTCTTAAGTTTCCCTGAGGCAGCCTTAGGTGCATCAGTTGAAGTACCGACGCTAGAGGGGAAAGCTAAGATAAAAATCGAAGCAGGTACACAAAGCGGTAAAATCCTTCGTCTAAAAAACAAAGGACTTCCTACAATAAACAGATATGGTCGGGGCGATCTTTTAGTCAGTATATCGGTTTGGGTTCCGCGCGCTCTTTCTAAAAACGAAAAGGAGATGCTCGAAGGATTGTTACAGTCTGAAAACTTCAAGCCAAGCCCAAGTAGTAAAGACAGAGGATTCTTCGATCGGATGAAAGAATACTTTCAATAGTACCTATTTTCTCTCGTAAGAGAGTCTATATATAATCACGGGGATGAGCAAATACCAAGCTCATCCCCGTTTTGTTTCCACACAACACTCGTTTCAACACGCTATTTCAATCATTCATCTTCTATTTTTGACAGTTTAACAATTTATTATAAGCCACTTTAATTACAAATTCTTTAAATTCGCATTCACATTCATCATTTAATTTATTCATTAGTCTTTTCTACAAATTAACCCAAAACTTTATGGACCTTTTTGTTGCCAAAGACGTTACCAAGCGCTATGCTACTCAAACAGCACTAGACAAGGTTAGCATCAATGTTCCGGAGAATAGTATTTATGGTCTGTTAGGGCCCAATGGTGCCGGAAAAACATCTCTCATCAGAATCATTAATCAGATCACAGCTCCCGACCAGGGCGAGCTTTTTATTCAGGGAGAGAAATTACATCCCAAACATACCGCACTGATTGGATACCTTCCAGAAGAACGCGGATTGTACAAAAAAATGCCTGTAGGTGAACAAGCCATGTACTTGGCTCAGCTAAAAGGTATACCGGCTCACGAGGCTCAAAAACGCTTGAAGGTCCTGTTCGAAAAATTCGAAATTCAGGATTGGTGGGGCAAAAAAGTTGAAGAGCTTTCAAAAGGGATGCAACAAAAGGTACAATTTATTGTAACGATCGTTCATCAGCCAAAGCTGTTAATTTTTGATGAGCCATTTAGTGGATTCGATCCAATCAACGCAACATTAATTCGTGATGAGATACTGGAATTGAGAAAAAATGGAGCTACTGTCATCTTTTCTACACATAATATGTCGTCTGTTGAAGAGTTATGCGATGATATCGCATTAATCAATAAATCGAAGAAGATATTAGAAGGACGAGTTACCGATATAAAAAAGACGTATCGTTCAAATAGCTATGAACTGAGCTATACTGGATTTACCGGAGATCTAAGCGCTATACTTCCCGCAGATTTTAAACTTTTATCTCAAATAGAAGATGAAAAAGTCAGCACCGTTAAGATTAAACTTCCCTTATCTGAAAAGCCAAACGCTTTACTACAAAGTGTAATCCCTCATATAGAGATAGTTGCTTTCAAAGAAGTACTTCCATCGATGAATGATATCTTCATTGAAAAAGTCCAGGAAAAACCCGAAGAAATATCTGCAAACCTTACAGAATAATTAGCCATGAACAAGATTAGTCTCATCATACAACGCGAATATCTTTCAAGAGTAAAGAAAAAGTCGTTTATTATCATGACCATCCTGGGCCCCATATTGATGGCCTCTATGTTTATCGTTCCAGTGGTAATAGGTTTGGTTGCCAACAATAAACGAGAAATCCAGGTTCTCGACGAAACCGGATGGTTTCAGGGCAAATTTAAAAATGATAATGGTATTACATTTAAGGCTTTTACTGGCTCTCTCATAGCCGGTAAAGACAGCATTACTAAAGGCAAGTTTTATGCGTTGGTTTATATCCCAAAATCAGATATTAACCTACCTTCAAAAGCCATTATTTATGCTGAGAAACAACCGGATATAAATATTAAAAATTCGATCAGCTCTACAATGGAGAAGGAGATTGAGCGAACGAAACTTGCAGCACAAGGCATCAGCGAAGAGATGATCAAAGCATCCAAAGCAAATGTCATGGTAACAACAATGACGATAAAAGACGGGGGAAAAGAGGAAAAAAGTTCTACAGAGCTTGCCATGGGATTGGGTTATTTGAGTGCATTCCTCATATACTTCTTCATCTTTTTATATGGAGCTCAGGTAATGAAAGGTGTCATTGAAGAGAAAACAAGTCGGATTATAGAAGTGATTATCTCTTCGGTAAAACCGTTTGAACTCATGATGGGTAAGATTATCGGTATTGCATTAGTGGTGCTGACACAGTTCTTGCTTTGGGTAGTATTAACGCTTGGTATTGTTGGGGTCTTCAAAGTAGTTGTACCCGATAAGGGAAAAGCGACAAACACCGAACAGATGATCAGTCAGGCTTCAAATCAAAGTAATAACGCTGATAAAACTACAGTTAGCCCAACAGTTGAACCAGACAAACAAGTTGGAAATGATTTTCTGGATGGTCTAAAGAACATCAATTACCCACTGGAGATCTCGATGTTTATTTTTTACTTCATCGGAGGATATCTTCTTTACGCAGGTTTGTTTGCAGCTATTGGAGCAGCTGTAGATAACGAAACCGATACACAACAATTTATGCTTCCGGTTTCAGCGCCACTCATCATTTCTATTGTTGCAGCACAGGCAATCATACAAAATCCTGACGGTCCATTAGCCTTCTGGCTCTCTATCATTCCATTCACATCACCCATTATCATGATGATCAGACTACCATTTAATGTTCCCTGGGAGCAAGTTGCGCTATCCATGGCTTTACTGGTCGCCGGATTCTTACTCACCACATGGGTCGCAGCAAAAGTATATCGCACTGGCATCCTGATGTATGGAAAAAAAGTAAGCTATTCTGAAATCTGGAAATGGATCAGATATAAAGGATAATCAATACTTTAACATAAATAACGAATAAAAGAGGAATCGTTTCACCACGGTTCCTCTTTTTTGGTATAAAAATTGTAAATTTGGAAGAATAATCCTGACAATCTATTTATGGCAAAGATACTTGTAGTTGACGACGAAAGAGCGATCAGAAATACCTTAAAAGAAATACTTGAATACGAAAAATATATCATTACAGATGTACCCGATGGCATGGAAGCCATAGAGCAGGTCAAGAATGATCAATTTGATGCGATATTGCTCGATATAAAAATGCCCCGAATGGATGGCATAGAAGTACTTGAAGAAATATTGAAGATCTGCGACACACCTGTAGTCATGATTTCGGGACATGGCAATATTGAAACTGCAGTCGAAGCCATAAAGAAGGGCGCCTATGATTATATCGCGAAGCCGCTCGACCTAAATAGATTACTTATCACTATTCGTAATGCGTTGGACAAATCGCGTCTGGTAAGCGAAGCCAAAATGTTACGTAGGAAGGTAGGCAAGCAATATGAAATGATTGGCGAAAGTAAGCCTATTGTCCAGATCAAGGAGATGATAGATCGTGTAGCCCCTACTGATGCACGAGTTCTCATTACAGGAGCAAACGGGA
>JAHEYR010000071.1 GCA_023251485.1 Bacteroidales bacterium | reverse complement strand
TTCAAAACCTTGTAGTCGAAGGAGCTAATTCAACCGATCCGGGGAGCGATCCCAATTCAAGCCGTTCTTATCGCAGTAGTGGAAGCAGGGGTGGGGTTATTTTTGTAGCGAATAATGATTATGCGATGAAGAATATTCATTTCATTCATTTAACTGTCCGCAACTGTACTTACAATGGCGTTTATATTAATGGAGCAAAATCTATAACCATTGATAACTGTGACTTTATCGAATGCGGATCCAGTGTCGTTCCCGGTCCCCGTCTGCAACACAATCTTTTGATTTGTCATAGTAAAGATATTACCGTTAAAGATAGTCGGTTAGATACATCTCCTTATGGAAGTGGTATCGCATTGGATCATTGTGGTAAGGCTATGATTTCCGATTGCGAGATAGCCCGTAATGCTTATTATGGCGTATTGTTATCAGAGTGCAATGATATCACCGTTAAAGGAAACCTCGTTGAAGCAAATGACAGGAGTGGTGTGATGGTTGAATATCTCTATCGTGGTTCCGAAAATGTTACTGTAAATGATAATGTAATTCAATATAATAATGGATATGGGCTCGAAACCTATAGCGTTAAAAATATGAAGTCGCTAAACAACAACTATGCAGGAAATGGTAACAATCAACCCCAGCAGAAAATCAGCGAGGCAAAATACATTGTCATGCAATAAATAAATAGAAATCCATAAAAAAGAGGCTGTCTCGATTTTGGGACAGCCTCTTTTTGTAGATATATGAGATGCACAACTGCGTGCCTATACGATATCCAATGTTCTGCAATGTAGTCCGGATTGGTTTTACTCATGAAATTTATTTGCATTTCAATATTTAAACCACTATCTTTATAAAGCAAAATACATGCACTATCTTGATTACTAATGCTGCTGTTTGTGTTTATGTTTTAATTATTACTAAGATGTTTTAAATTTATAGTAGCAGAAAATCTGTTGCGGGTATTAACCAATAATTTTAATTATTATGAAAGCAAAACTTTTCCTGGTAGTTGTTTTATTTGTTCTTGCGCAACCAATTCAAGCGCAAATTAAGGATCTGTTACCCATTAAAGTGGGTATTGGTGCCGTAGCCGGTGTACCGGTAGCAGATGCCACTGATTTCTTTAATTCTGTTTTTGGAGTCGATTTACAAGGTGAGTTTTATGTCATTCCTTCATTTGCCCTTACGTTGAGTGCAGGATATGTCGAGTTTTCTAAGAAAAGTGGTGTCACCGGTAATTCCGGATTCATCCCGGTTCTGGGTGGGGTTAAGTACTTTTTCTCGGATAAAGTTTATGGTAGTGCTCAGGCGGGTCTATCCGTTGCCGCTTCAGGCGATGCCGGCAGCACATTTACATTTGCTCCGGCAATTGGCTATAAGCTTAGTAATAGATTTGATTTATCACTTAAATATCAATCAGCGACAAAAGACGGCTGGAATGATGCATTCTTAGGTCTTAGAGTTGGACTGTCATTCTAAGATGCCTGGTGATTTTTATCAATCTTGTCTTTAGCGGTTACGTTTGTCTACGATATTTCTCTGACTTCTGCATGCTTTAAGAGACGCGTAGCTGTGTGTCTCTTAAAGCATAATAATGATTGCGATTTGAGTAATAAAACAATCGATCTTCCCAACTTTTTCGACTGAATCCTGAAATGAGGGAAATCGAAAATAGAAGAGAAATATTCAATCAAAATAGCATCCACACCCAAAACAATATTTCATACCTTCGATATTCTTCTCTCCATAGCTGGTACGACTGGCCATCAGATTTACTTTTTATTTGGCCTTTTATACGGAGATGTCTTCTGTTTAGGATGTAGCTTCTTTATGATTGATTATGCTTTTCAAGTAATAATATAGCAACGATCAAAGCGAAATTGATGACAAGTAATAGCTCAGAGGTGATGATATTCAGCGCGCTCTCTTGTGTTAATTTACATTTCTTGCTTTGCTTTCAGTCAGGTTGGTGATGTCCTCAATGATCATGATGATATATTTTTCATGATTAAAAAGAAATAGCCGTGTTGAAAACTGTAGATGCTTATCCACTTTTTGATGATTAGTATCAAAGAATGGCCTTATAATATGATCTTTTTCAATGATTTCATTATTCATATAAGAAGTGAGTGCTGCAATTCGTAGTTCACACGACTTACACTTTGTGGTTTCTCCGCACTCTTTCTGCTCTTCTATCTGATGGGCACAACCTATCGCCTCACCACATTTCTGGTAGCGGAGTTCCTCTTCTTTTTTACTCGTGAATATTGTATTTAAAGCGTCGTTAAATGCGCGCAACCTCATCTCTTTATCTAACAGCAATACACAGCTGGTTATATTATTTAAAATAGTATTCAGAAAATCACTTGAACCTCTTAGAAAATTAAAACTTTCATTTGTCATCGTTAGATTGGTCTTCATCACTGATTGGATTAGAAATTCATATATTTTTCAAATATAATGAATTAACTATTTTTTTTCAAATGTTTTCATGTTTGATATATACTAATCTTGCCATTGCAAATATTAAAGTGTATTTTTATGACTGTTTTTTTTGAAATACATTAAAAGGGTTCAGCTTTTTTGAGTAATTGTAGATTTTATTTTTTTGTAGAGCCCTGTTTAACCTATTACTGATCTCTTTAAAAAGATATCATGAAGACAGAATAACGTGTCTATTCAGATTTCAATGATTGACGAAAAAAAGAAGGTTTGACTTGGACAATTTAGTTCATCTTTTGATGAAGATTAATTCACCATCGTATGGAAAGTAATTTAAACAAACTGTTAGAACAACAGATTAAACAACATTTCGGCTCAATAGACAATATGCCGGAGGAGTTGAAAGGTATTATCGAAGATATTGATAATACCTATAAAAGCTTTGACGATGATGCTAAGTTGATTCAAAATGAACGTACATTGTTTCGTACCATCATAGATCTGCTCCCTGATGCTATTTATGTGAAAGATCTGGCAGGACGAAAGATTATTGCAAATCCTAAAGAGGTCAAATTCACTGGTTTTGATACTGAGTCAGATGTGATAGGGAAGACTGATTTCGATCTATATCCGGCTGATCATGCTGAAAGTGCTTTTGCCGAAGATCAAAAGGTGATGTTCGGCGGAGAAACTGTCTTAAATGTTCAGGGTACATTGATGGATAATGAAGGAGGTCTACATCATTTGTTGGTGTCAAAGGTGCCGCTACGTGATATTAATGGCACTATTCAAGGGTTAGTAGGGGTGTCACGTGATGTGACTGCACAAAATTTGTCAGAACAGGCGCTTCGTGAAAGCGAGAATAACTTTCGCACTTTCTTCGAGTCGATTGACGATATGGTGTTTATTGCAGATAGACAAGGCAAAATATTTAATGTAAATGAATCCGTTTCACGGCATCTTGGTTATACAGTAGGTGAACTGAATCACATGCAGATTCTTGATGTCCATCCTGCAGATAAACGCAACGAAGCAAAGGAAATATTTAGTGAGATGTTTGAAGGGAAGAGGAATTTCTGTCCCCTGCCACTGGTTCGTAAAGATGGGGTATCTATTCCTGTTGAAACTCGCGTTTGGTTTGGGAAGTGGGATGGAATGGACTGCGTTTTCGGTATTTCAAAAGACTTGAGCAAAGAGCAGGAATCATTGCATAAGTGTAATAAGATTTTTGAAAATAATCCAGCCCCAATGGCTATAAGCACTATTCCTGAACAAATTTTCACTGAGGTGAATCATGCATTTCTCGCTAACACCGGGTATACGAAAGAAGAAATTATTGGAAAGACATCGGACCAATTGGGACTTTTTGTCCATCCCAGGAAATATAAAGGTATCGCTGATGCGTTGATGCAAAATAACGATGTGTACAATCGGGAGTTACGTTTAAAATCTAAATCGAATGAGATTTTGGTTGGTCTTTTCTCCGGAGAAATTATTGAAAACCAGTTAAAGAAGTATTTATTGACAGTGATGATTGATATTACTGAAAATAAGAAACTGGAAGAAGAGATAAAGCTGCAAAATAATTTCTACAACATTATATCTACTATCTCCGGGCGACTGATTCAGTCGGATTCCGAACATCTGGATGTCGAGATAAACCATTCATTAGCTTTACTGGGTGGTTTTAATAAGGTGGATCGCATTCTTGTCTTTGAGTTAGATGTGACAAAAGATGAATTAAGTAGCACTTTTGAATGGTGTGCTAAGGGGGTCAAGTCGACAAAAGATTATTTGCAAGGTATGCCTTTTTCGGCAATACCGTACTGGCGAGAAGCATTTTTGAAAAATGAACATGTCTTCATTGAGTCGGTTAGAGAGTTGTCTGTTAAACGAAATATTGAAAAACAGATTCTGCAAGCGCAGGGTGTTCAATCGATCGTAACGATTCCAATGTTTTATGGATCAGCATTTATAGGATTTCTGGGTTTCGACACGATGCTTGAAAAGAAACATTGGAATGAACAGGTGATCACTTTGCTAAAGATTTATGCCAGCATCTTAGCCGGGGTTATCTTTAAGAAGAAAACAGAAGCCGCGTTATTAAAAGCTAAGAAGGAAGCTGAATCGGCCAATAAATCAAAGAGTCTGTTTCTGGCCAATATGTCGCACGAGATCAGAACACCACTTAATGCAATCATTGGTTTTTCGCAATTAATGAACCGTGATCAGCAACTGTCAAATATCCAAAAAGAGTATAATGCTGCAATTATTCGGGCCGGAGAACACTTGTTGGCACTGATTAATGATATTCTGGTGCTGTCGAAGGTCGAAGCTGGTAGTATTGCTTTAAATCCATCTAATATCAATTTATATACATTGTTTGAAGATATTAGGCTCCTGTATAAAGATAAAGCTCAGGCAAAACATCTTCAGCTTACGTTTGAGATTGCAGATAATACGCCACATTACGTTGTGGTCGATGAAAGCAAATTACGGCAGATATGTATGAACCTGATTGAAAATGCAATAAAATTCACTGACAGAGGAGGCATAACGGTGCGTGTCAATAAAAAGGAAATCAACCATGAGTCGAGCTTCCTGATTGTAGAGGTAGAGGATACAGGGTGTGGTATTTCTAAAAGCGAACTTGGTAACCTGTTTAAACATTTTGTGCAGACTAGCTCGGGTATGAAAAAGGGAAGCGGTACAGGGTTGGGTTTGGTTTTAAGTCGCGAATTAGCTCTCCTGATGGGGGGCGATATCAAAGTGTTGAGTGAGCTTGGGAAAAGATCGGTTTTTACGGTTAAAGTGATTATTCAAAAAGGTGAAATCGAGATTTTTGAACGCAACAATCTACAGCGCGTTATCCGTATCGATAAGGGGGAAGAGGTTTATCGGATATTGGTGGTCGACGACAAAGAGGAAAACTTGTATATAGCAACAAATTTATTGAAATTAGTGGGGTTTGAGGTGAATCAGGCTGTCAATGGTAAAGATGCAATCACTAAATTTGAAAGCTGGAATCCGCATCTCATTTTGATGGATATTCGGATGCCTGTAATGGATGGTTATGAAGCAACCCGACGTATTAAAGCAACGGAAAAAGGAAAATATATACCGATTATCGCACTGACTGCAAGTACTTTTGAAGGTGAAACAGAGAAGATGCGATTGCTGAAGATGCAGGGCTTTTTGCGTAAGCCTTTCAGAGAAAATGAATTGTATAACGCTATTGGCAAGGCTCTTGGAATCACGTATGTTTGCGAGATGGACGAACTGGTTTCAAAGGAAGGAAAATATGATGAGAGTGATGTGGCGTTTATTGTAGATATTGACAAATTGCCGGATGAGTTAAAGCTACGAATGCTGGATGCTGTTTCTGCTGCGGATATCGACTTACTGATCGATCTGATCAATGGTATAGAAACGGACAACACAGACTTGATAGAGCATCTCTTGTTTCATGCTAAAAATTATGACTACGATTACTTGCTGAAAATATTTAATCAAAAGGAGAATTGAGAATGAATAATAATGATGAATCGACACCAATTATCCCTAATATACTTATTGTTGACGATGTATCTACCAATCTTAAAATATTGGGAGCCATATTAAAAGATAAAGGGTATAAGGTTCGACCGGTCCCTCATGGCGTATTGGCGTTGCAGGCTGCCGAGAAAGAAAAGCCAGATCTGATTCTCCTTGATATTATGATGCCAGATATGGATGGCTACGAGGTTTGTCGCCAACTAAAAGAGAATGTTAAGTTATGTGATATTCCTATCATCTTTATCAGTGCTTTAAGCGAACCTGAAGATATTGTAAGGGCGTTGAACTCGGGTGGCGTGGATTATATTACTAAACCATTTCGTGCTGAAGAGGTTAAAGCCCGGGTTGCTACTCATTTAAAACTATACAAACAAAGCAAAGAGTTAAAAGAACTCAATGCAACAAAAGATAAATTCTTCTCTATCATAGCCCACGACTTACGGGGGCCTTTAAGTGGATTAATAGGGCTAGCTGAAATGATGTCGGATGATACGTTACCCTTTGAGCCCGAAGAAAAGAAAGATCTGATGTGTGACTTGCGTGATTCAGCGCGTAATATCTACAATCTGCTGGAGAACCTGCTCGAATGGTCGCAGATGCAACGACGTCAAATCTCATTCGCGCCACAGATGCTCCTTGTGCACGAAATTATTCATGAAGTATTGACGATTGTTGCTGAATTAGCCCGAAAGAAGGCTATTGAGATTGTTGTAGATATCCCCCAAGAGGAGAAAGTCTTTGCAGATACAAATATGCTGCAAACGGTGATAAGAAACTTGGTTACCAATGCGATTAAGTTCACTCCTCAGGAAGGAACGATTACCCTTTCAACAAAGCATCCTAATGGAAAAGAGGTTTTGTTTATGGTGAAAGATTCAGGTATTGGAATGGACACTGAAATGGTGGAGAATCTTTTCCGTATGGATGCAAAAATTAGTCGTATCGGTTTGGATGGCGAAGCCGGTACAGGCTTGGGGTTATTGCTAAGTAAGGAGTTTGTCGAAAAACATGGCGGAAAATTATGGGTGGAAAGTGAAGAAGGAAAAGGTTCTACTTTTTATTTTACGATCTTGTCTAAAGTTTAGAAGCTGTTTCAATGTTATTGAAAGATCCTCCATGAGAGTTAAACAGTTTCTTATTATAACTGTTTCATTGATGGTGTAAAAAAGAAAATAAGATGAAAGAGAAAATGTTGAAAATAAAAGCTGCAATACATGTTCAGAAACCGATCCACGATGTCTTTGAAGCTATCGTAGATCCTGAAATCATGTCGAAGTACTTTATCAAGGAGGGATCCGGACGGTTGGAAGAAGGGGCTGTTATCAAATGGCAATTTCCTGAATTTGATTTTCAATTTGATATTCGTGTATCCAGAATTAAGGAGGATAAGACGATCTCATTCTATTGGGCTGATGTAAAAGGCCCGATAACGTTAGTCGAGTTTAAACTCTCAGAAGAAAATGGTTCTACTTTTGTCCGTGTCAGTGAGAAAGAAAGAAAAAATTCGGCATCAGGTATCAAATGGCTTAAGCAAAACACGGAAGGTTGGGCTAACTTTTTGGCATGTTTGAAAGCCTACTTGGAATATGGCATAAACCTGCGACAAGGAGCGTTTAGTAATTCGCAGATGCCGGAAGTTTAAGGGTTTCAAAGAGCTTTGTCAATCATGACGATAAAGCATCTCAGTGATCTTTGTCATTTCGATTGGATGGAAGAAATGGATCGGTCTGAAAAGTTGGTAGCATTTGCTATCCCAATTTGATCATAATTCATCATGGTTTAGCCTTCAATATCTTTATAATCAGTATTATACAATATTATTACCTTATATTTCTTATTTAACTTAGGGTAAATGGCTCTATATCAGTAGTATTATGACTATTGGGTCCGCCATGAGTCCGGCGTGGGTCCGGCATCCCTGCACCATGACTCCAATAATTAGGTGGAGGCATGGCGAAAGGATGGCAGAGTCAATGTGAAAGCTTTGGGGTTTTATGAACCATTATATACTCCTAAAAGAATAGTTTTAGAGGAATATTAGGGCGGTATTAGAAGATGGTTTCATAGAATCGGACTCTCTTTTTTAATCCAAACACCTACACTTTAAGCAGATTTCTCGCATTGTTCAAAATGACGCGTTTCTTTTATCGTTATTATAGACTATTATGGATTAACAGATGGCTTATTATTTAAATCCTGAGCCATTGCCTTGCGAAGTGATTGCTCTTTGTCGCTGCTCCAGTAAGCACAATCGAGTTGCATAAATACACTGGAGTAGGGGATGGTGCACTCTGTTTTTAACACGACTACTTTGAATAGTTTTGACGACTCGTCTAACTTCGTGAATACACTATCGTGTAAAAGTGTTTTTATTTCCGTTCCTACCAACGTATTATGTAATGTTGTCCGAAAGGCATCAGCTCCAGTCGAAAGATTATCATGGACGTAGTTTAGTTCCTGATCGGTATAAATGATTGGTCTGACATGTGATGTGGCTTTCAATTGTCCCATAACATATTCTAAGACAGGGATAAGGTTCTCGTTGGTGTTGATTACTTCCATCCCTGCTGAACTTTGCATAGGAAAAGCTTTGTCGACGACTAAGATCCAGTTTCGGTGACCTAGAAAAGGAAGTTCTTCGTCGAATTTAGATTTCCAATCAGAAGTGGTCGTCGTAATAACGTCAGGTGTTTTGGTTGTACATGAATTCATAATAAGTATGATCAATAATAGATTAAATAATAATTTCTTTTTCATAAGGGCGGTTTTTAGAATTAGAAAGTTGTTCTAAAATTATAAAAACACGTTCTGCGAAAAAAACTAATGTAAAAATAATTTTTAGATCACGACAAATTAACGTCTGTATTGTTATTTTTGTTTAAATATTCAACTTTATGAAATTTATCGGAGCACACGTTAGCGCATCAGGTGGTGTTGAGAATGCCCCTGTCAATGCCCAAAATATAGGAGCAAAGGCTTTTGCTTTGTTTACAAAAAATCAACGTCAATGGAAATCGGCACCACTGACTAAAGAAAGCATTAAGAAATTCAAGGATCATTGTGCTCAATATGAGTTTGCACCACATCAGATATTGCCTCATGATAGCTATTTGATCAATCTGGGGCACCCCGAAAAGGAAGGACTAGAGAAGTCGAGAGATGCTTTTTTAGATGAACTGCAACGATGTGAGCAACTGGGGCTCGATAGATTGAATTTTCATCCGGGCAGCCATCTGGGATTGATTGATGAGGAGACTTGCTTAAAGAATATAGCGGATTCGATAAACTGGGCGCTCAATCAAACGAAGGGGGTAACGGCTGTGATAGAGAATACGGCGGGGCAGGGTACCAATATGGGCTATAAGTTTGAACATCTGGCTTATATTATCGATCATGTTGAAGATAAAAGTAGGGTAGGGGTCTGTATCGATACTTGTCATGCTTTTACTTCAGGATATAATCTGCTCTCGGAAGAGGGCTTTAAGGAGTCGTTCAAACAGTTTGACGAGATTGTCGGATTCAGCTATCTGAAAGGGATGCACCTCAACGACTCAAAAAAAGATTTGGGCACGCGTGTCGACCGTCATGAAAGTCTGAAGAGTGTTGGCTTCATTGGGATGGTGCCGTTTGAGCTGATCGTGAACGATCCACGTTTCGACAATATCCCCTTAATTCTGGAGACGCCTAATGAAGAGGCCTGGCCCGATGAGATCAAGTTGTTATATTCTCTTATCGCTTAACCAGATAACGGAGTTCCGCTTTTCTGAGCCAAACGGACAGAATAGCCAATGCTAACCGTGGCCACATCAACCAATAAATGGTGTAACCAAGGGTGAGAAAAAGCAAAGGGTCTTCGAGTTGCGAATGCGATATTGCGATATGGTGATTCAGCAGATCAGCATCATCTTTATTTAGTTTTCCCTCTTCAACCAGACTGATCATAATGGCAGAGCCGTATGCCAGTCCGATGAGGTTGGCTACTATCCACGATAAGGTAGTCTTTTCTGACAATCCCATCAATTTGAGCAGTGGAGATAGAGGCTGTTCCAGATAGCTTATCAGCCCAAATTCTTCCAACATCTTTTGTAATATCAGAAGCAGGTTGACCAGAATGATTATTTTGAGAATTGTAGCTGATATTGCAAAAATCCAGTGATATAAAACGGTTGATAACTCTTTGTGTTGACTGTTTATCGTGGCTAAATGGGCGGTTGCAGTGCCGGGCATGATGAGGTTGAGTATCCATCCGATAACAAAGCTTCCGATTAAGCGTAACAACAGCATCCGGATAACGGGGGAGCCGGTTTTCTTTAGTACAGCTGTTTCGATGATAAAACCATGCGAAACAAGGCACATCGTTGCGATAATCATCCCTTCGCGCATGGGCAGATGAAGTGTGGTTAATACAGCAACCACAGAGTAGATGTTTGTGAAGATACTGGTGATCAAAACTACTGCAGCAACACCCGGTAGTCCCATATATTTAAATAATGGCTCGGTATATTGTGCTACAAATGTCAATGCACCATAATAGTCTAATAATAAAACGGCTAGCGATACAGGGATGGTGATTTTTATCAACCACCATGAGGTCTTCATCCCTTTTGGGAAAGCTACATTAACACATTTGATAAAACGTCCAATGATAGAGTCGGGATTTAGTGTAGTGAAGTTAGAATTCATTTGTCGTGGTTATTTTACGGGTACTACAGGAAATTCTGCGACTCTCAAAGTGGTACAGCCATAAGGGATGATAGGTTCTTCTTGATTGCGACTGGCCCATGATGAGGCTTCTGATGTTTTCATAATCGCGCGATGATTTTAACAGTCGGTTTGTGCAAACAATATTAATGTTTATAATCGTAGTATTCAATAGCAGGAATTAAATTATATAAAAAAAGAGGACAGATCGAAATCTGCCCTCCCGGAGAAAACTTTTTGATGATTTGCTATTTGAATAGTAATGGGATCAGCGTGATGTAGATACCTGCGATGATAGCCGTAGTGATTACACCACAAATATTGGCACCCAATGCGATAGGTAAAATGATGGATTTGGGGTTTGCTTCAGAAACACATTTCTGAGCAACTTTAGCTGTTGTTGGAACACAACTTACAGCTGCAATACCAATAACCGGATTGAACTTCTTTCCGGTTATGAAATACATGATATAACCACCCAATAATCCTCCGATACCCGATAAGAGCAGTGCTACGATTCCTAACAGTAGCAGCGGTAATACTGCAGGATTTAATATCAGATGTGCTTCACATAAAATACCAAGCAATAAACCAAGGAAGAAAGTAGAACCATATAGCAGCGGACCACCAATGAATTCGATGACATGTGTAAGCCCCGATTCGCGAATGGCAACACCCATAAACAGGGAGAAGAAAAGTGGACCCGCAACAGGGAATAACAAACAAAGAATCACACAGATGATGACAGCAAAGGCTAGTTTATGGTCGGAAGTAATCGGTTTCATTGCTTTTTTAGGAGGATCCATTTTGATCGCTCTCAGCTTTTTGGGAACCATTAACTTGATAAGATATGGATATCCGCCATAAGTCAATCCCAGATATAGATAGGCAACGACTGTAATAGGTACGAAGAGGTCTTTGGAGAGATTTAGCGAGGTGAACAACACCATGGGGCCATCGGCGCCTCCAACCATTGCGATGGATGCAGAGTCTTTTATCGATAAGCCAAAGGCCATGGCAATCGGAATAGTCGCAAAGGTTCCCAGTTCTCCAAATAATGCCAGAAACATACTTACAAATGGACGTTGCAGCAAAAATCCTACATCTAACAAGACACCAATACCCATAAAAACAAAACAGGCAATGAGGCCGTTGCTGAAGGTGAAGGTGTAGATGGGTTGCAACCAGTCTATTTGTAAAATGTTCATCAATTGGTTTGGATTCGTAATCAGAGGATCTACAAATAGGTTACCTTGTGAGCCATCAGGCATAAAGAGAATAGCGGCATTGATAGAAGCCATGCCAAGTCCCATAGGAATCATGAGTAATGGTTCGAGAATGCCTTTTTTGCCTAAATAAATTAAGAGAAGTCCTAATAAGATTAATCCGATTCGAGCAATCATGATTTCTGTACTCGAATGCACAAGCGTAGCTACTCCTTGAAAGAGATTGAGAAAGTTATTCGTTTCCATAATGAAATTAGTTCAGCAGTTAGATCTTAGAGTTTTGCAGTTTGTGAGTCTTCTGTTTCGGAACCGTAATAGAAACGAATCAGGTCGTTGCTGTTATTGGTGTCGTGCATTCTGTTTTTGTTGCGGATACGCCTGATTCTGACTGCTCGGAAATAGCACTTAATATGCGAATTGCTTGACGCTGTTGATCTGCTTGTCGACTGAATGACTATCATCAAAACTTTGATGATAAAGGCGATAAAGAACCCAATCGCAAAGGTTAGTAAGAATAACTGGAGGATTTTATAAATAACGATGCCCATAACGTGGATAAATTAAAATGTGTGTGATTTATATTTGGAGTTTATAATGTTTTCAAATCTGTTTATATAATCGTTAAATTGACTAGTTCAGTTCTACGTGTTATGGGTGTTTTTATTTCTAATTACTTATGGTGTATAAAGACTGTAAGTAGCTAGAAAACGAAGTTCGTTACCATTTCATTACTTGATTGCAAAAGTAGTACTAAGGAATGATGAAGCAAGAATTTGCAAACTAAATAATCTAAGATATTAAAATTAGGTAGATAGCTGGGGAAAAAGTCAACACTTTTAGTGCGTGAGGTTTTAGATGTCCGGTTTTTAAAGGGGAAAGCATCTTTTTAATACTCTGCAATAGTGAAGTATTGAGGAGTATGGATCTTTTTATTTTAACCGTACCTTTGCAAAAAAAATTACCGAATGATTGATCAGAAGAAAGAATCATATGCAAAGGGACTAATATATGCCTTGTTTTGTTATTGCTTGTGGGGTGTGTTTCCAATCTATTGGAAAATGTTGAAAGATGTTCCGGCAGAACAGATTTTGGCTCATCGTGTTATCTGGTCGTTGCTTTTTTTAGTCGGGATTATACTGCTGATAAAAAATAAGTCTTTCCTGATCTATATCAAGAACAAAAAAATTGTGGTGACATTAGTGGCAACAAGTTTGTTGATTGCGGTTAACTGGGGTGTTTATATTTATGCTGTAAATCAGAACCATATTATTGAAGCGAGTCTGGGTTATTATATCAACCCAATCATGAGCATACTTTTGGGCGTTTTGTTTATGAAAGAGCGGTTGACACGTCCTCAGATCATTGCTTTGGTATTTGCTTTGGCAGGGGTAATCTGGTCGACAGTACATTTGGGCTTCGTCCCCTGGATTTCGTTAATATTGGCATTATCCTTTTCTTTATACGGCTTACTGCGTAAAAGAATAAATCTGGAGTCGTTGCCAGGGCTATTGATTGAAACGATCATTCTTGCACCCATTGCTTTATGGTATCTGTTGTATGTAGATCATCAGCATACAGGTGTATTTCTGCATCATTCTTTTCAGACAGATTTCTTATTGATATTAGGAGGTCCGGTTACAGCTATCCCACTTTTTCTATTTGGCATGGCCGCTACGCGAATTCCATTATCTTCTATTGGATTTATACAATATCTTTCGCCAACAATCTCTTTATTAATTGGTCTGTTTGTGTATAAGGAATCGTTCTCGACGAATTATCTTATTAGTTTTTGTTTGGTCTGGATCGGTCTGGCTACTTATCTCTACTCAGTTTACCGAGGCTACAGAGAGAATAAGCGAGGTTGATCTCCGAAGAAAATCTTCTTTTTCTGCATTTATTTACTTTCCTGATTATATTTGTGATGAATAATAAACTGACCTATGAAACGAGCATGTTCTAAAAACGCAAACACCAATGTGAATTTAGTATGCGAGTTCCATCAGACCTTAATTTAAAAATTATTTACTGATGAAATATAAATTCATCCTGTCGCTTGTTGTTTTTCTATGTGTTATGGATCAGCTTGGTGCTCAATTATTACGATATGGGCTCCCGGGACTGACTAATTTTACACGATCTGAATATAATTCCGGTACGCAGAATTGGGGTATGGGGCAGGCCTCAAATGGCATGATCTATTTTGCAAATAACAATGGACTTCTTGAATTTGATGGACAACACTGGCGGACATATAGTGAGTTTCCAATAACGTATCGCTCACTTTGTGTGGATAATAAGCGTATTTATGTTGGTGCTTTTAACGAAATTGGTTATTATGAACCCAATAATGCCGGACAGCTGAAGTATCATTCGCTTAATAGTTTAGTAAAGAACCAAGTGGGTGACTTAGATGAAATATGGCGTATTCATAAAACAAGCTTTGGCATTGTATTTCAGTCGTTTAATGGAATGTATATTTACGATAAGAATAAGATTCATGTGGTGCTGCCTCG
>JAHEYR010000238.1 GCA_023251485.1 Bacteroidales bacterium | reverse complement strand
CATGATTTTTTATATCTTTTAATGACACGGCAAAGGTACCGGGAACATCTTGAGCAAAAAAGGCCAATTATACTACAATATTGGACTATATGTCGTTTTTACATTTACTTTATCGACCAATAATCCTATATTTGCATATAAATACAAATCATGAAAACCACAATACCTTCTTTAAATTGGCTTCTCGAGTTGGAAAAAGCCACGATAGTTGACTCAATAGATAATGATTTTATTTTGGTTGAGAAACCAGCTTTCGCGTCAACGCTGGATTATCCTTTTAAATTAGATGTTACCATTGTCATTATTTGTATCGAGGGAATATCGAGGGGAAAAGTCAACTTAATCCCCCTCACCACCGCATCACCTGGTTTTGCAACCATTCTTCCCGACCAGATTTTGGAGTACGAATATATGAGTGAAGATTTCGACGGGCTTATCATCATCATGTCGAAACGGTTTACCGAAAGCTTGAACATTGAGAAAGGATTTTCCCTATTCCTTACACTCCGTGACAATCCATTCATTCCGCTGACCCTAGAAGAATTAGATGCAATGGTGGCTTTTTATACCATAATGCAAAGAGCAGTGCGAAAAAAAGACAACCCCTACCGAATGGAAGTAGTAAAACATCTGATCAAAGCTTTCTTCTACAACACAGGTTACCAGTATCATAATCTATCCAACAACGAGAAGAAATCGAAAAATGAAAAACTTGTGGAAAGCTTCCTGAGTATCGTACAGATGCACTACAAAGAACAACGTGGCGTGGAGTTTTATGCTAATGAGCTGTGCCTAACGCCAAAATACCTATCGAAAGTAGTTAAAGAAACCAGTGGTAAGTCAGCAAACGATTGGATCGATAACCATGTGATATTGGAAGCCAAAGCCCTCCTCAAATCTACCAATATGACCATCCAGCAAATCAGTGACGAGTTTAGTTTCCCCTCACAATCATTTTTTGGAAAATATTTCAAGCGAAATGTAGGTTTATCTCCCAAGGAGTATAAGAATAGTTAAGGGGGCATAAAATTCAAACTATTTTTAAGATATTTGAGGTTTATTCCCAAATTGAACCTAATATTTCTACATCTTTTAACTAAAACGTTAAAAGATGTGAATTATAGACAAATCGGTTTATTCTTCATTTTTTCTTCAGGATTCAAATTTACCTTTGCACAATCATTTGTAAGTCTACGTTGACAAGCAAAACAACCCAAATCTAACCGCTTTTATTCTCATTATGAACTACCTGAATTTCTTTAAAAGATTAATTGTATTTACATTATTGCTTTTTCCAACTACTTTTTACAGCCAGGCTCAAACCGCAATCAGAGCAACGGGCAAAATCTCAGGAAGAATAGTTGATGCCCAAACGGGTGATCCCATTGAATACACGACCATACGATTGTTTACCCAGGACAAGAATAAACTGGTGAACGGAGTAATTGCCGACAGCAAAGGAACCTTCAAGCTCAACAATGTACCCGACGGCAAATATAAAATGGAGATTGACTTTCTGGGATATCAAAAAATAGAGAAGAGTAATGTCGTTTTGAGTAAAGACAATCGTTCGATTGTTTTTGATGACATCAAATTAACAAGCTCACAAACCACCCTGCAGGGAGTAACCATTACCGCGAAGAAACAACTTATCGAAAACAAAATCGATAAGATGGTTTACAACACAGAAAGAGACGTCAGTTCACTTAGTGGAGTAGCAACGGATGTCCTGAAAAAGGTTCCGCAGATAGCTGTAGATATTGATGGGAACGTGGAATTGCAAGGCAACTCCAACATTCGTTTTTTAATTGACGGAAAACCTTCAGTCCTTTTTGGTAGTAACATAACCGATGTATTACAATCGATTCCTGCCAGCCAGATCCAAAACATTGAAGTCATTACCAGTCCCGGCGCCAAATATGATGCAGAAGGAACAGGGGGCATCATTAATATAATCCTAAAGAAAAACAAAGCCATCGGCTTTAACGGAAACCTCTCTTTATCGGCAGGTACACGCTTAGAGAATGGCTCGTTAAATCTGAATATGCGTCACGGCAGCTTTGGTATGCATGGTTTTTTCAGTGGAAACGGTCAATTACTTTCCACTACTAAAAACAATATGGATCGTACGTCAATGGATGCAACGACCTCTTCGCATTTATTCCAAAACGGCAGCAGCGATTTCACCCGTGATGGATATCAGTCAGGGATTGGGATGGATTGGGATATAACGAAACGTGATAATATCGCAGCAACGCTTAATTACAATTACTTTGAAAACAAAAGTACCGGTAGCACGAATCGTCAAACCCTTTTGCAAGATGAATTGGGAAGTCCGCTTTCGGATATCAACGACCGGATCCTTACCGCTAACCAATTTCATCAAAACTCATACGATTTAGGAGTAACCTATAAAAGGAAATTCAAGAAGGAAGGGCAGGATTTCGAGGTTTTGTTTAGTACCTCAAACGGAAATAAATATTCCTACTATGATCAGACGCAGGATTATCTGATGCCCCTGACAATATACAACAGTTCGTATGCCAGAAACCCCGGGTTGCAAAATGAAACCAACCTTGAGGTAAATTATGTACAACCTTTAGGCAAAGTTTTTATACTGGAAACAGGAGCTAAATTAACCCACGACAAGATAAACAGCACCTCCGACGTCTATTTATTAAATACCAAAACAGGAGACTACGATTACAGCACTACGCAATCTTCATTAATAAATTATAACCGTGATGTATACGCAGGATATCTTTCGATCAGCTTCAAATTATTTAAAGCGCTCGATATTAAAACAGGATTACGTGATGAATATACTGAGGCACAAGCAGATTTTCTCCATACGGGGCTTATAAACCTAAAGCCCTCTAATTCGGTGGTTCCTTCCATTGTATTTTCGCGAACCTTTAAAGAGACTCAAAACATCAAGCTTAGTTACTCTCGCCGCATCCAGCGTCCCGATTACAGAGATATGAACCCATTTATTGATGCCAGTGACCCTAAAAACATCTCTACCGGCAATCCGAATCTTCGCCCTGAAATAGGTGACAAACTTGAACTAACTTATAGCCGTTCGTTTAACAGTGGAGCCAATATTAATGCCACCCTGTTTTATCGCGGAAACAAAGATGATATTCAATCCTATACCCAATTCTACCCCACTTACAAGATAGGTGATTCAACATATACCAATGTTGCAATCAGTACCCGTGAGAACATCGGACGTGAGGATAATTATGGACTCAATTTATTTGCCTCCTATCCTATTAAAGACAAGCTTGAAATCAGGGGCAATGTTTCAGTATATGATCGATATATCCACACCGGACTTTCATCAGGAGGAGATATCCACGGGGTTAATTACCGAGCGAACATGAATGCATCCTATCAAGTTACCAGTAACATGGTAGTAGAAGCGATGGGCAATTTCAATTCATCCAGGATCAATGCCCAGGGAAAAATGCCTTCCTTTACCTTCTACAACATAGCCTTTCGCAAACAGTTTTTAAAGAAGAAGGCCAGTTTTGCACTCACCGCCAACAATTTCTTTGATAAATACCTAAACCAGAAAACAGAGCTGAACGGAACCAATTTTGCAATCGTAAATTACCGTCAGATGCAGTTTCGTTCATTTGGATTTAACTTCACCTACAAATTTGGAAAGATGGAGTTCAAGAATGAACAAAAAGGGAATGACAATAATATGATGGGCGCTCCGGGAGGTGAATAAACAGAAGAAAAACGATTTATCACACGCCACAAAGAAAAGCCAGCTAGAGCAGATATCCAATCTGTACTAACTGGCTTTTCTATTCTTTCTTTAGAAGTTGAAACCGAATAGGAATACCAGACGAAACAGGTTCAGGCTCGTCAGGAGACATTCCGTGATTCCAGTCCGGCATCATTTTAGCCACACGAACCGCTTCTTCATCACATCCACCACCGATTCCACGTATGGCCTTCACATGAGAGATCTTACCGGTTTCGCTAACAACAAACTGCACGAATACAGTT